>JASLGJ010000187.1 GCA_030150085.1 Candidatus Elarobacter sp.
GACTCCCGACGGCGGGGCGTAACGCCCCCCGGGTACGACGCCAGGACCACATCCGACGATCAGCACCGAGACGAAGAAGGCGATCCACCGCATCGATCTCACGTTTACACACCCGTTTATCGCGTAAGGAGACAGCGCCAAGAGGACGCGAAGGGCGTAGCGGTTCTGCAAGGCGCTCGCTCCGCCCTGGCCTCAGGCAATCACCTCCGCCCGAAGCCAGGGCTCGACGATTCCGGGCGGGTACCTGGCCCTCGATGAAGCTCGCGCTCGTTTCGGCGAAATTTCCGTTTGGGGGCAAGGAGCCGTACCTGCACGCCGAGCTGCGGGCGCTGGCGCCGTACTTCGCGCGGGTCGGGGTGTTTCCGACCTCGCCCAGCGACCCGGAGTGGGGCTTCGCCGAGGTCGCGGCGGAGGTCGAGCGGCGCGGGCTGTTCGCGCCCGACACGCTGGGCGACGCGGTCTCGGCCCTGGTGACGCGCCCGCGCGAGAGCCTGGCCGCGGTCGGCGCGCTGCTGCGCGGGTCGCGCCCCGCGGTGCGGCTCAAGAACCTGGCCGTCGTTCCGCTCGGGCTGTCGCTGGGCTTCCGGCTGCGGCGCGACCGCTACGACCACGTCCACTCGTACTGGCTCTCCACCCCGGCCAGCGTGGCCTTCCTCGCGGCGCGGGTGGCGGGCATCCCCTGGAGCTCGACCGGCCACCTGTGGGACATCTACGAGGACAACGCGCTCGCGCTGAAGCTCCCCGACGCGCGCTTCGTGCGCGCGATCTCCGCCCGCGGCCGGCGCGACCTGCTCGCCACCCCCGGCTGCGCCTCGGCCGACGTGCGCGTGATCCACGTCGGCGTCGACGTACCCGATGCGCCACCCACCGCCGCGGCCGCGGAGGCGAACGCCGCCGACACGGCGCGGCCGTTCGCGCTGCTGTGCGCGGCCAACCTCGTGCCCAAGAAGGGTCATGCCGATCTGCTCGACGCGCTGGCCGAGCTGCGCGACCGCGGGGTGGCGGTGCGCTGCACGATCGCCGGCGACGGCGAGCTGCGCGACGCGCTGCACGCGCAGGCGCGCGCACTGGGTCTCGACGATGTGGTGGTCTTCCGCGGGCACGTCGCGCACGCGGCGCTGCTGGCCGAGATGCGGGCCGGCGCGTACGACGCGATGGTGCTGACCAGCCTCGAGCTGCCCGGCGGGCTGATGGAGGGCATCCCGGTCGCGCTGATGGAGGCGATGGCGCTCGGCCTGCCGGTGATCACGACCGACACCGGCAGCATCACCGAGCTGGTCGACGACACCTGCGGCCGGGTGGTCGACCAGCGCAACGTCACCGCCATCGCGGCGGCCGTCGCCGAGCTGGCGGACGATCTGCAGCTGCGCGCCGAGCTGGCCCGCGCGGCCTACGAGAAGGTCCGGGCCGAGTTCAACGTGGTGCGCGTGGCGCGCGAGCTGGCCGCGGCGATCGGCGCACCCGGCGGCGCTCCGACCGCCTAGCGGAAAAAGCGCAACGGGGAGCCGCGCCTGCCCAGCCCGGACCTCCCCGTCGCGCGCGCCGCCCGCCCGAGCGGCATCGCCGAGCCGCGGCCCTACGCGGCTTTGTGGAACAGGACTTCGGCGGCGGTCTTCATGCACACCGCGAGGTCCATGAACAGCGACCAGTTCTCGACGTAGAAGAGATCGCCGCGCAGCTTGTCGGGGACGTCGTCGAAGCCCACCACGCGCTTGCCGTAGACCTGGGCCCAGCCGGTGATGCCCGGCGGCACCAGGTGGCGCTCGGCGTAGCGCGGGATGCTCTTCTCGAACTGGGCGACGAACACGGGGCGCTCGGGACGCGGGCCGACGATCGACATCTCGCCCCGCAGCACGTTGAACAGCTGCGGCAGCTCGTCGAGCGAGGTGCGGCGGATGAAGCGCCCGACCCGGGTGCAGCGGTCGTCGCCGGTGGTCGCGAGCTTGGCGCCGTGCTTCTCGGCGTCCAGGCGCATCGAGCGGAACTTGAGGATCTGGAAGGTCGCGCCGTCGCGCCCGACCCGCTCCTGGCGGTAGAGCACCGGCTCGCCGTCCTCGAGCGAGATCGCCAGCGCGACCAGCGCCATCACCGGGGCGAACAGCACCAGTGCGACCGCCGAGACGACGAGGTCGAACAGGCGCTTGCCCAGGCGCGAGGCGGGCCGGGTCGCCTTGAGCGGGCTGGCGACGATCAGGGCCTGCTTGCCGACCGTCTCGATCGAGAGGTCGTAGGCGTGGACGCGGATGCGCGGCGGGGCGAAGGCGATCTTCATGCCGTGGCGCTCGGCGGCCGCCAGCACGTAGGGGATCATCGAGGGCGCCAGGATCTCGGTGAAGATCAGCGTGTCGCAGCCCCAGGCCACGGCGTGGGCGAACCACGGCTGGGCCGCCACGGCGTCCGGGCTGACCGCGCCCAGGTTGTCGATGTTGGGCACCGCGAGGCGGAACACGCGCGCGTTGGGGAGCGAGCGCAGCGAGTCCTCGGCGAAGTCCAGCCGCGAGGCGTCGCCGATCACCGCGATGCGGCGCGGGTGCGCCAGGACCAGCACGTCGCGCACCCGGTGCGCGATGCCGCGCGCCGTGCCGACCAGGACGATCGCGAACACCAGCCCGACCAGCGCGACCACGCGCGAGGTCGAGATGAACGGAAAGAGCGAGAACAGCACCAGCAGCGGCGCCGAGGCCAGCGAGAGCGCGGCGACCGCGTGGTAGAACTCGTCGCGGACCGACATCGCGAACGAGCCGCGGTACAGCCCGAGCTGGCCGAAGACCAGCACCGACAGCGCGGCCGTCAGCACGCCCGGAACGGCGAGCTGGCGGATCAGCAGGCTCGGCATCCAGAACTGCTTGACGAACAGCCCGGCCAGGTAGGTCGCGACCAGGAACAGCGTGATGTCGGCGACCATCAAGCCCGCGATCCAGACGCGCGAATACTGCTGCACGACTGGACGAGCGTCTGCATGAGGTAATGCGGCGAATTCGTGTTCGAGGGCGACGGCCATGTCGTGCGATCCTTGCGAGAGCGGCGCGCATCAGTGCGCACTCTCTTTGTCGCCGAACACCCTAAGGGCGAAGTGAAACGGACGTCCCGACTTCGCGCAGCATTTCGACCTTATCAATTCTTACCACGGTATTTTTGGGGGTCCGAAAGTCCTAACAAAGCATCCCTAATTTTGGGGAGGCACAGCCCCGCGCCAAGGCGTCCCGCTGCCGGGTTACACGAACCGTATGAACCTCGATCTGAACGAAAAGACCGCCGTGGTCTCCGGTTCGACGGCCGGGATCGGCTTCGCCACCGCGGCCGGCCTGGCGGAACTGGGCGCGCGGGTGATCGTCACCGGCCGCACCCGGGCACGGGTCGACGCGGCCCTGGCCGCGCTGGCCGAGCGCGTCCCCGGGGCCCGGCTCGACGGCTTCGCCGGCGACCTGACCAGCGCCGTCGGCACCACCGCCCTGGTGGCGGCCCACCCGCGCGCCGACATCGTGGTCAACAACCTGGGGATCTTCGAGCCCAAGCCGTTCGAGGAGATCACCGACGGCGAGTGGATGCGCTTCTTCGAGGCCAACGTGCTGAGCGGCATCCGCCTGACCCGGGCCTACCTGCCGGGCATGCGCGAGCGAAACTGGGGCCGGGTGATCTTCGTCTCGAGCGAGTCGGGGCTCCAGATCCCGGTCGAGATGATCCACTACGGGGTCACCAAGACGGCTCAGATCGCGCTCGCCCGCGGCATCGCCGAGAGCCTGGTCGGGACCGGCATCACGGTCAACAGCGTGCTGCCCGGGCCGACCAAGTCCGAGGGGGTCGGCACCTTCGTGCGCCAGATGGCCGAGCAGCAGGGCTTGTCCGAAGCCGAGATGGAGCGGCAGTTCTTCGCCACCGCCCGGCCGACGTCGCTGCTGGGGCGCTTCCTCAGCTCCGACGAAGTGGCGAACCTGATCGTCTTCCTCTGCACCCCGGCCGCGAGCGGAACGACCGGCTCGGCGCTGCGGGTCGACGGCGGGGTGGTGCGGGCGATCCCCTAGAAGCGGCGGCCATGCCAAGCGCGACCACCCGGACCGCCCGCTACCGAGCCGATCACGTCGGCAGCTTCCTGCGTCCCAAAGAGCTGCTGGAGGCACGGGCGAACGGCGACCCGCGCCTGCCCGAGATCGAGGACCGCGAGATCCTGCGCGTCCTCGCCAAGCAGCGCGAGCTGGGCCTGGACGTCTTCACCGACGGCGAGTTCCGGCGCGGCGGCTTCATGACCGATCTGACCGACGCGGTCGAGGGCTTCGACACCCACGCGGGAGTGGAGCGGACCTGGAACGCCGCCGCGCAGGCGGGCGGCACGGCACCCAGCGCGGTGCGCGGGATCGTCACCGAGAAGCTGCGCCAGACGCGCCGGCTGACTGCGCTCGAGCTGCCCTTCCTGAAGCAGCACAGTCCCGGCCCGATCAAGATGACGCTGCCCAGCGCCACCCAGTTTCCGGCCATCGCGTTCAAGAAGGGCGTCAGCGAGCGGGCCTATCCCGACCACCACGCGTTCCTGCACGACGTCGTCGAGATCGTCAAGGCCGAGACCGCCGCGCTGGCGGAGGAGGGCGTGGCCTACATCCAGCTCGACGCGCCGCGCTACAGCTACTACCTCGACCCGAAGTGGCGCGATTTTCTGCGCGCGGAGCTGGGCGAGCCCGAGGCGCTGCTCGACGAGGCGATCGCGGCCGACAACGCCTGCTTCCGGGCGGCGCGGCGGGAAGGCGTGACGCTCGCGATCCACCTCTGCCGGGGTAACAACCGCAGCCAGTGGTACGCCGCGGGCGGCTACGACGCCATCGCCGAGAAGCTGTTCGCCGAGCTCGAGGTCGACCGGTTCCTGCTCGAGTACGACGACGAGCGCTCAGGCTCGTTCGACCCGCTGCGCTTCGTGCCCGCGGACAAGACGGTCGTTCTGGGCCTGGTCAGCACGAAGCGCTCGGAGCTGGAGAACGCGGAGGCGCTCGTGCGGCGGATCGACGCGGCGAGCAAGGTCGTCCCGCTCGAGCGGCTCGCGCTCAGCCCGCAGTGCGGCTTCGCCTCGATGGCCGAGGGCAATCTGCTGACCGAGGACGAGCAGTGGGCGAAGCTGGCCCTGGTGGTCGAGACGGCACGCCGCGTCTGGGGCTGAGCGGGCGGGCTGAACCTCGACGGCGGGCCATACGCTCGGCTGCGGTCGGATCTAAGGGAGGAATGCCAGGAACGCTTGGCCCGTGCCGGCCGGGCCGGTGCCGTAGCCGACGATCGTGCGGCCGTCGTAAGAGATGCCGGCCGCCCGGTTCAGCGTCCAGCCTCTCAGATGCGGGCCCAGCCCGGCGGCGATCAGGATGTCCTGCAGCCGCCGCATCCCGGTCGCCGCGGTCCAGAGGAAGGCTTCCTCACCGGCCGTGGTGGTGGCGAAGCCGACCACCCGCGAGCCGTCGGCCGACGCCGCGTAGGCCGCGCAGGCCCTGGTGCCGCCGGGCAGGTCGCCCAGCGCGAGCGCACCGGCGCCGTTCCAGAGCGTCGCCAGGTAGGAGTCGTTGGTGATCGAGCTGCTGCCGACGCAGGTCCGGCCGTCGGCCGAGATGCCGAAGGCGACGCCGCCGGCGCTGCCCGCGAGCCGCGGGAGCGCGACCAGGCCGTGGCCGTACCACGCCGCCGCGACGCTGGCGCCGGCCGTGTCGGCGGCTTGGCCGGCGATGGCGCCGCCGTCGGCCGAGAGCGCGTTCGCGCCGCTGATCTTCACTTTGGAGATGTCGCCCAGACCGACCAGCGTGTCGGGCGCGACCCAGCGGAACGCCTGCGGGGTGAAGCCGCCGCCAGCGATCCCCGCCGCGACCGTCCCGTCGGCCGACAAACCCTGCACCGTGTTCGCGGGCAGGCCGGGGTTCGACTGGGGCAGCACTGCGATGCCGCGGGCGCGCGTCCAGATGAAGGCCGAGTAGAGGTCGCGAGAGTTGTAGGTGCCGCCGATCACCGAGCCGTCGCCGCTGGCGGCGTAGGCCTCGCCGTAGGGATAACCCTTGATGCTGCCCAGGCCCACCGGGGCGGTCCCGGCGCTCCAGCGGCAGGCTTGCGCGCTCTGGCCATCGGCGGCGTAGCTGGCGCCCACGGCGACGGCCCCGTCGCCCGAGACCGCGTACGCCCGCGAGGTCGCGTACCCGGCCAGCACGCCCAGACCTTGGAAGCTCGCTCCGTTCGCCACCGCAAGCCAGTTCCGGTCGCCGGGCGGAATGCCTGGCGGAGCCGGCGGCAAGCGTCGCCGCCGCCCGGCGCGGGTAGGACCTGGGCGATGAACCGCTCCGCACGGGGTCGCAACCGAGGCTGGTTGTGGCTTCTGATCCTCCCCTACCTGGGACTGCTCTTCCCGGGGCTGTACGCGCACCGCGAGCCGCTGCTCGGCGGCATCCCGTTCTTCTACTGGTACCAGTTCGGCTGGGTCTTCCTGACCGCGCTGATCACCTGGATCGTCTACAAGGCGACGCGATGAGCCTCGACGTCACGGCGCTCGCGGTCTTCGTCTTCTTCTTCCTGCTGGTGACGGTGCTGGGCTTCTTCGCCGCGCGCTGGAAAGCTGGCGACCTGGCGCAGATCAACGAGTGGGGCTTGGCCGGGCGGCAGTTCGGCACGCTGATCACCTGGTTTTTGATCGGCGGCGACTTCTACACCGCCTACACCGTCATCGCGGTGCCGGCGGCGGTGTTCGGGACCGGCGCAGCGGGCTTCTTCGCGCTGCCCTACACGATCGTGGTCTATCCGTTCGTCTACATGACGATGCCGCGGCTGTGGAACGTCTGCAAGAAGCACGGCTTCGTCACCCCGGCCGACTTCGTGTTCGGGCGCTACGGCAGCAAGACGCTGGCGCTGATGGTGGCGATCACCGGCATCCTCGCGGTGCTGCCCTACATCGCGCTGCAGCTGGTCGGGATGCAGGTCGTGATCGGCGCGATGGGCGTGGGCGGGAGCGGGCTGGCCAACGACCTCCCGCTGATCGTGGCGTTCCTCATCCTGGCGGCCTACACGTACACCAGCGGCCTGCGCGCGCCGGCCATGATCGCCTTCGTCAAGGACGCGATGATCTACGTGACCGTGATCGTCGCGGTGATCGTGATCCCGCTCAAGCTGGGCGGCCTGGGGCACGTCATCGACCTGGCCCAAGCCGCGTACGCCGCGCGTCCGCCCGACGCGCCCAAGGCCAACGTGATCCTCCAGCCGGGCGGCTATTGGGCCTTCAGCACGCTCGCGCTCGGCTCGGCGCTCGCGGGCTTCCTCTACCCGCACACCATCACCAGCATCCTGTCCTCGGCGCGGGGCGACGTGGTGCGCCGCAACGCGGTGTTCCTGCCGGCCTACACGTTCCTGCTCGGGCTGATCGCGCTGCTGGGCTACATGGCGCTGGCGGCGGGGATCAAGCCGGGCTCGCCCAACTTGGCCGTGCCGCTGCTGTTCCGGGCCATGTTCCCCTCGTGGTTCGTCGGCTTCGCCTTCGCTGCGATCGCGATCGCCGCGCTCGTCCCGGCCGCGATCATGTCGATCGCCGCGGCCAACCTGTGGACCCGCAACATCTACAAGGCGTACATCAATCCGCGGGCGACCGACGGGCAGGAGTCGCGCCAGGCCAAGAACGTCTCGCTGGTGGTCAAGATCTTCGCGCTGGGCTTCATCATCTTTCTGCCGACCCAGTACGCGATCAACCTGCAGCTGCTGGGCGGGGTGTGGATCCTGCAAACCTTACCGGCGATCATCTTCGGGCTGTACACGCGCTGGTTCCACCACCTGGCGCTGTTCTGGGGCTGGCTGATCGCGATGCTGCTCGGCACCAGCCTGGCGCTGGCGCAAGGGCTCAAGTCGACCTATCCGATCCACCTCGGTGGGACGACGATCACGGCCTACATCGCGGTCGAGGTGCTGGCGGTGAACCTGCTCGTCGCGCTGGTGCTGACGCCGCTGTTCGACCGGGCCGGCATCCGGCGCGGCCCCGACGTCACCGCGGGCGACCACTACGAGGACGAGGCCGAAGCGGTGCCGACCACCACGCTGGGCACGCGCGTGCCGGCCTAGTCCCCGCGCGTGCGCGGCGGCACGCACGGAGCGGCGGCGCAGGGGTGCTCGCGACGGCGCCGGTATCGACCCGTATGCCGTTCCGCTCCCGCCTCGGTCTGCTCGCCGTGTGGCTGGCCGCCGCGCTCGCCGTGCCGCCCGTCATCTGCGCCGCCGCCACGCCGCCCACGCGGCCGGCGCCGCTGCCGGTCACACCGCCCACGCCGAACGTGGTCGCGCCGCTGCCGTTCGAGCAGATCGCGAGCGAGCTGAGCGCGGTGCACCAGTTCACGCAAGTCGCGCTCTCGCCCGACGGCACCCGCTTCGCCTACGCGCAGACCGTGCGCGAGCACAGCTCGATCCGCCTGGCCCAGGTGGCCAAGCCCGCGCTGACCGTGCCGGTCACGGCCTGCCCCGGCAAGACCTGCGAGGAGAGCGACTTCCGCTGGTCGCCCGACGGCAACCAGCTCGTCTTCGTGACGAACGACGCGAAGGGCCAGGGCCAGCTCGCGGTCGTGGGCGGGCTGGGCGGGCGCGCGCGCGTCCTGACCCATGCGGCCGGGCCGGTCTCGACCCCGCGCTGGTCGCCCGACGGCACGAAGATCGCGTTCCTGTACTCCCCCGGCGCGCCCAAGACGCCCAGCCCCCTCAACCCCTCGACGCCCGACGCGGGCGTGGTCGGCACGACCGTCTACGAGCAGCGCCTGGCGGTCGTCCCCGCCGAGGGCGGCCCGATCCGCCTGCTCGGGCCCAAGGACCACACCGTCTACGAGTACGACTGGTCGCCCGACGGCACGCACGTCGCGGCGACCGCCGCGCACGGCAACGGCGACGCGAACTGGTGGGTCGCGCAGCTCTACCTGCTCGACGCGAAAGGCACCGCCGCGCGCGCGATCCACAAGCCCGAGCTGCAGATCGCCTCGCCGCGCTACTCCGGCGACGGCAAGCAGATCGCGTACATCGGCGGGATCATGAGCGACGAGGCGATCACCGGCGGCGACGTGTACGTGCTGCCCGCCACCGGCGGCCCGGCGACGAACGTCACGCCCGAGCTCAAGGCCTCGGTGACGACCATCGCCTGGGACGCCGCGGGCGACATCCTCGCCACGGAGCTGGCCGGCGGCCGCAGCGTGATCGCGCGCATCGACCCCGCCGCGCGCACCCAGAAGCAGCTCTGGAGCGGCGAGGAGACGATCTACGCGCGCGGCTTCGCCGCGCTCGCCCCGGGCGACGAAGGGCTGTCGGTCTCGCGCGACGGCAAGCTCTCGGCGACGATCCGCCAGTCGATCACCGCGCCGCCCGAAGTGGCGCTGGGGCAGATCGGCGCGCTGCACGACGTCACCGACGCCAACGCCAAGCTGCCGCGCCTGACCGGGCGGGCGCGCAACCTCGTGTGGAAGAGCGACGGCGCGAACGTGCAGGGCTGGCTGGTGTTTCCGCCCGGGGTGCAGGCCGGCAAGACGTACCCGCTCGTGACCTTGGTGCACGGCGGGCCGGCCTACGCGCAGTACCCGATGTACCCCAGCGGGCCGGACGCGTTCCTGGCCGTGCTCGCGGCGCGCGGCAACATCGTGTTCGCGCCCAACCCGCGCGGCAGCTACGGCCAAGGCGAGGCCTTCACCCGCGCCAACGTCAAGGACTTCGGCTACGGCGACCTGCGCGACATCCTGGCCGGGCTGGACGCGGTCGCCACCACGGTCCACGTCGATCCCAGGCGGGTCGGCATCTTCGGCTGGAGCTACGGCGGCTACATGACCATGTGGGCCGTCACCCAGACCGACCGCTTCCGGGCCGCCGTGGCGGGCGCCGGGCTGTCGGACTGGCTCTCGTACTACGGCACCAACGACATCGACACGTGGATGATCCCCTACTTCGGGGCCAGCGTCTACGACGACCCGGCGGTGTACGCGCGCAGCTCGCCGATCAACTTCGTCAAGAAGGCCAAGACGCCGATGCTGCTCGTGCACGGCGACCGCGACGCCGAGGTGCCGGTCACGCAGTCCTACGAGTACTGGCACGCGCTCAAGGAATTCGGCGTGCCGACGGAGCTGGTGATCTATCCCGGCGAAGGGCACGAGTTCTCCAAGCCCGCCGACCAGCGCGACGTCGCGCAGCGCATCGCCGGCTGGTTCGAGCGCCACCTGCGCTAGCACGCCTTCGCCCAGCGGCTCCGGGTCGCACGCGGTCCGATTCGGGAATGAGTCCGGTCCCCGGTGAACCATCGACGGCTCCGAGTCCGACATCACGACATGAACCCCGACGTTCGCAGGGCGGGCGCGGCGAGGCAGAGGCACTCGATGGCCGCGGTGCTCGCGGCTGCCGCGCTCGCGGTCAGAATGGGCGGTGGATGCGTGCCGGCACAGCGGCCCTCATCGATCCATGCCCCGGCAGTTCATCGGCCGCGGGGGACTCAGCGGCCGCTGGTGATCGCCGCCGATCCAGCACGCCCGGTGCTGGCCGGGACCATCGGCACGATCGTCGAGCGAGCCGCCGAACGGGTCGAGTTGCTGGTCGCCGTTCACGCTCAGGACACGGTGGCGGCGAATGCCGATGCGACCGCGGCGCTGACCGCGCTACTGCGGCGCATCGTGCCCGAGGCGGTAATCTTCGCCAGGCCGACCGAGGCTCTCGGCAGGTGGAGTGGGGACACCAACGGCGGACCCTACGGCGGGTTCGTCCGGGTCGCGATACCTGGCCGGGTGGACGACACGGGCCTGCGCGAACTGACCGGCCGCATCGCGGCGGCGGTCGGCAACCTGAATTACCGCGACCCGGTGTCGACCGGCCGCATCGTCGCCGTCGGTCATGGTTATGCGACCTGCGCGCCGTTCGATTCGCTGGCGACGACCGCGGCTGAGGAGGGAGTTCGCGTGCTCGTCCGCGCGCTCGGCGCGCCGGCCGGCGCGGTGTCGATCCTCGACCAGACCCACCCGCCGCTGTTCATCGACGGACCACCCCCGGAGCAGCCGCTGTGCGGAGCGGACGAGCACCTGGAGTTTCCGGCCGGCGTGGCGTGGCCCGCTAGCACGGTCTTCGCGGACCGCCGCACGTACGCGTTCGCCCAGCCGCTTCGCTTCGCGGCGCTTCCGCCGCGCGCAGATATCGGAACCGTGCCGGACGAGTGGGCGCCGCCGCAGAGCCCACTGCTGCGTCTTCGCCTGCGGGCCGACCTGCCGTTGCTGACGATCGAAGGCCACGCGCCCGCGCTGCATGCTGATGCGGTCGGGCGGGTTGCGTCCGTCGCCCGCTGTGAAGGGGAGTCCGGCGCGGTCGTGCGCGCGCTGGCCGACGCCGCGGCGCGGGCGCAGCGCGTTGCCGCCGCGCTCGGGGGCAGGGCTGACGTCACCCACCCGGTCGCCGCGCTGCTCGCCCGCGGCGATCCGCTCGATTGGTGCGCGAATGGCGGTCCGCTGCAAACCTCGGAGACGAACGAGGTCGTGGTGCAGGTCTCGTTCGCGCTTGCCGTCCCTGCGCTGCGCGCGCCGCGCTCAGCCCCGTCGCCCGAGCCGGCGAGCACCGCGGAATCCGAGCCGGCCGCCGACTACCCGCAGGCGGCGTTCAGCGGCGAGGCGCTGCGCGAACGCGATGCCGCGCCGCAGAGCGCGTTGCGGCGCGACGCCTGCACGGCTGCTGCCGACGCCCTCGCGCGTGACGCGATCCACGCCGCCGCCGCTCGAGCGCACGCTCCACGGGGCGTGCGGCTCGTGGCGATCGACCTGTACGGTCCGTACGCCGCGGGCGGGACATGTCAGGCCGGGATGGGCGCCCGGCCCGCGGGCGTGGGCTCGGTGACGATTCCGCCCGTCCGGCTCGTTGTGCGCGCACGCGTCTCCTACGGCGCGCTCGAGCTCCCGCGTCAGGACGTGAGCGACGGCGTGACGCCGAGATCGGCGAGCGCCGCGCCCGCGATGGCACGCTCGGCCTCGTCGTCGGAGCGCAGCGCGCGCTCGAACACCGGGCGCCCGTCGAGGTGGCGGTAGAGCGCCAGCGCGGCCAGCACGGCCCGGCGGTGCGCGGCATCGGGCTCCTCGTCGTAGGCCTGCAGCAGCAGCGGCACGCCCCACGGCGCGCGCACCAGCCCCAAGTCGCGAATCAGCCCTAGCCGCGCCGAGTCATCCAGCGCACCGCTGCGCGGCGCGAACCGCTTCGCCCAGCACACTTCCGTTGTGGCCGGGGTTCGCACGGGTTCCGGCTGGTCAGCCGACTCCGCTCGGGTCGTGCGCTGTGCTTCGGCAACGCCGGCCGACCCGGTCGCGGCGTCCATGTCGCGCGGCGAGGGCGGCTCGTCCGGTGCGGGCTCCGCCTGCTCCAGCACGGACTCGGGTTCGGGCTCCGGCTCTAGCGTGGCTTCCGGCTCGTGAACCACCGGGCGCGGCGCGACGCCCACCAGCGGCAAGTCCGCTTCGAGCACGGCGGCGCGCTCGATCGGCACCGGCTCGCTGACGATGCCGTCGTCCGCGTCGTACGGCGCGCTCGCCGCGACGGGCACGGGCCGGCGGCGCGCCGCGACGAGCAGCCCGATGCCGAGCACGATCACGACCACCGCCGCGACGGCGAGCGCGGGCACGAGGTTCATGCGCGCGTCCTACGCCGGCGCGTGCTGCTGCGCGGCCAGCGCTTCGACCAGCGCCTCGCGCTCGGCGTCCAGGCGCGGGTCGACCGGCTCGGCGAGCGCGGCGTGGAACTCCTCGGGCGAGAGCCGGCCCATCCCCGCCAGCGTCTGCTGCAGCAGCGAGCGGTACGCGGTGAAGTCGCCCAGCGCTTCGCCGTCGCGCTCCAGCCGCGTGCCCATCACGATCGAGAGCGCGAGCCACGGCGTCGCGGTCATCAGCGGCTCGCGCTCGAGCGCGCCGACCGCCGCGCCGAGCTCGTCGTGGCGCACCGTGCCGCTCAGGCTCAGCAGACCGCCCATGTCGCTCACCGCGCCGAACCGCTCGCGGCCCAGGCTCTCGAGCACGCCGCGCAGCGAAGTCCGCAGCTCGCGCGTCTCGAGGTCCTCGGGCGCGATCTCGGGGTTCGGCAAGCGCAGCTTGATGAACAGCGCGTCGATCAGCTCGCTCATCAATTCGCCGTGGCGGCGGAGACGCGCGCGCAGCACGCCGTCGGCGCCGTCCGCGTCGTCGGGGAAGAGCGCGCGCAGCAGCATGAGGTGGGGCAGCAGACCGGGGAAGCGCGCCTCGCGCAGGTAGGGCACCAGCCACTCCAACCGCTCGGGGCTCAGGTCGAGGTAGACCGTCTCGTCGGCGC
>JASLGJ010000233.1 GCA_030150085.1 Candidatus Elarobacter sp.
GCCTGCATGCGGATCCACGATTCCGCGCTGAATCCCAACGCACGCTCGAAGCGCAACGCGGCATCCATCGTCACCGGCCGCTTGCCGTGAATGATCTCCGAAAGGCGCGCGTTCGTGATGCCGATGTGCCTGGCGAACGCGGTCTGGGTGATGCCCATCGGCTCGAGGAACTCGCGCAGGAGGATCTCGCCGGGAAGCACCGGCCGCCGGCGAGTTGGGATGGAAAGGGGCCGATTCATCATGGTCTCCTAGTGATAATCGACGATCGCGACACCGACCGCGCCGGCTTCGGTCCAGCGGAAGCAAATTCGGTACTGCTCGTTGATACGGATCGAATGTTGGCCGGCGCGGTCGCCGCGCAGGGCTTCGAGCCGGTTCCCCGGTGGAATGCGAAGCTGGTCCAGCGAGATCGCGGCGTCGAGCAGGGTGAGCTTGTCGAGTGCCTTCTGGTGGAGTTCCGGCGGGAGGATACGGCGGGCCGCTTTCGAGACGACGCCGTTGTAGATGTCGCCGGTCCCGCGGTCAGCAAAGTCCACGCCTCATTTTATCGTCCCGTGATAATATCGTCAAGGTGCTCGGTCTGGCACCGCGTGCTGTGGCTGGCGCTACGACGGTATGGCTTGGCCGAGCGCGGTCAGGACCGCGTGCGGCGTGAAGGGCGCGCCGCGTAGGCGCACCCCGGTCTGCGCGAAGACTGCGTTGGCGATTGCGGGCGCCATGACGGTCGTCGTCGCTTCGCCCGCGCCGACGATCTTCTCGTTCGGGCGGTCCAGCAGGCGGATCGTCACCTCGGGCACTTCGGCGAAGGTCAGGATCGGGTAGCCGACCCAGTCGATGCTGGTCACGCGGCCGTCACCGAAGGTGACCTGCTCCTTGAGGGCCCGGCTCGCCGCTTGCAGCACGTTGCCCTCGATCTGGTTGCGCAGCCCGTCGGGATTGACCACCAGGCCGCAGTCGTGCGCGATCCAGACGTGGTCGAGCCGCACCACGCCGGTCTTCTGGTCGACCCGGCAGTCGACGACCGCGGCCACGCGCGCTTCGGTGTTCTCGTAGTGGACGAACGCCACGCCGCGTCCGCGCCGGTAGTCGCCGCGCAGCGCCTGCAGCACCGCGCGCGAGCGCTCGTCGCGCAGGTGGCGCAGGCGGAACTCGAGCGGGTCGGCGCCGGCCAGGTGCGCCAGCTCGTCGACGAACGACTCGTTGGCGAAGGTGTTCTGCGTGCCGCCCAGCCCGCGCAGCGCGGACTGGCGCAGCATCGCGCCGGGCTGGTCGGTGATCGTGATGCGCTGCTTGGGGATCGCGTAGTTGTTGGGCGCGTTGCGGTCGCCGCCGACGTACGTGACCGGCGCGGGCGGCAGGTGCGCGAGCCAGCCCGGCAAGAGGTTCGCGGCGTGGCCGTCCGGGCGCGCGTTGTGGGTCGGCGTCCAGACGTGGTAGTCCCAAGCCGCGATCGTGCCCGCGTCGTCGAGCGCGCCACGCACCTCCATCACCATCGCGGGACCCTTGGGGTCCCAGCCGTGCTCGTCCTGGCGCGAGTACTGCACCCGCACCGGCGCGTGCACGGCCTGCGAGACCAGCGCCGCGGCCGCCGCCGCGTCGTCGGCGCCGTTGTGGCCGTAGCAGCCCGACGCCTCGACGTAGATCGCGCGCACCCGCTCCGCCGGCAGGCCGAGCAGCTCGGCGAGCGCGCCGCGCAGCGGGAACACGCCCTGCGTGCCCGACCACACCGTCGCGCCGTCGGCGCGCACGTCGGCGACCGCGGCCGACGGGCCGATCGAGGCGTGCGACTGGAACGGCCAGGTGTAGCTCGCCGACAGCGTGCGCTTCGCGCCCCCGAACGCCGCGTCGACGTCGTCGGCGCGCAGCGCGCGGTCCTTGCCGCCGATCTTGCGCACGGCGTCCGCGACCGCGTCCGTCGCGGGCAGCTTCGCGCCGCCGTCCCACGTCACGCGCAGTTCCTGCGCGGCGCGCACCGCGTGCCACTCCTTGGCCGCGACGACGGCGAGGAAGTCGCCCCGGCGCACGATCCGGATCGGCTCGGGGATGCCGGCCAGCGAGGCGGCGTCGTAGTCGTGCAGCACCGCGCCGGGTGCCGGCGGCAGGACGACGCGCGCGTGCAGCATCCCCGGCCGGCGCAGGTTCTGCGCGTACGCGAAGCTGCCGCTGACCTTGGCGGGAATGTCGACCCGGGGGATCGGTTTGCCGATCGCCTCGTACGTCGCGGGCGCGCGCAGCGTGGGCTTCGTCTCCATCGCGCGCTCGAAGCGACGGCCGCCGATCAGCGCGCCGTAGGACACCCGCCGCGCGGGCTCGCCGCGCACCGCGACCGCGCCGTCGCGCGTCTCCACCCGGTCGGGGCCGACGCCGAGGTGCCGCGCGCCCAGGCCGAGCAGCACCAGCCGCGCCTCGGCGGCGGCGTGGCGCACCGGGGTCGCGCCGCTGGTGAGCGTCTGGCTGCCCGCGGTGTAGCCCTGGTTCTGCGTGCGCGCGGTGTCGGCTTGCACGACCCGCACGCGCGCGAACGGCACGTACAGCTCGTCGGCGACGAGCTGCGCGAGCGATGTCTCGACGCCCGTCCCGAGTTCCACCTTGCCGAAGAAGACCGTCACCGCGCCGTCGGCCCCGATCGCAAGCCAAGCGTCGACGGCGGGCGAGACCTTGGCCCCCAGGGGGTTGGCCTCGCTCGTGCCGCTGCCGCCCGCGTTGCGGCCCGGCGCGCAGCCGGGCAGCGCGAAGGCGACGACCAGCGCGCCGCCGGCGGCCAGGAAGCGCGCCCGGCCGAGGACCGGCTCGGGCGCGCTCAT
>JASLGJ010000256.1 GCA_030150085.1 Candidatus Elarobacter sp.
TGGCCGAGATCCGCGGCGAGCGGCGCGCCAACGAGTGGGGCTCGCAGATCCGCTCCTACGTGCTGCACCCCTACCAGATGGTCAAGGACCACCGCACCAACGTCGAGACCGGCAGCGCGTCGGCGGTGCTCGAAGGCGAACTCGACGGCTTCATCTGGCCCTACCTCCAGAACCGCGACAGCTTCGCCCCCGCCGGAGACGTGGCATGAGGACCGAGCGCGCTGCCGCGCGCCTGACGCGGTCGGCAGGATCATGCCGGTACCCGGAGGCGGCGGCATGAGCCGGGTCGACGTCGTCGTCGTGTGCTGGAACGACAAGGACAAGATCGCGACCGCGCTGGACTCGGTGTTCGCGCTGAGCGAGGTGCGGGACGACCCGTCGTTCGCGAGCGTGGTGGTGAGCGACAACGGCTCCAGCGACGGCTCGCGCGAGTTCATCGCGCAGCGCTACGGCGGGCGGGTGCGGATCGTCGAGAACAAGGCTAACCTGGGCTTCGCGGCGGCCTGCAACCGGGCGTTCGCGGTGACCGACTCCGAGTACGTCTTCCTGCTCAACCCCGACGCGGAGCTCAAGGACGGCGCGCTGCGCGAGATCGTGGCCTTCATGGACGCGCACCCGCGCTGCGGGATCGCCGGCTCGCGCATCTACAACTACGACGGCTCGGTGCAGCAGTCGGTGGGCGAGTTCGACACCTGGGCGGGGGCGTTTCTGCGCTCCTCGGCCTGGGGCGAGTGGCCGCTGCTGCGGCGCTGGGCCAACGGTGCGGGCCTGCGCGATTTCGGCTACGACGAGCCGCGCCGGGTCGACCTCGCGATCGGGGCGGCGCTGGCGATCCGGCGCGCGCTGATCGCCGCGATCGGGCCCTTCGACGAGCGCTTCTTCCTGTACCACGAAGAGGTCGACTACGCCAAACGGGCCCACGACGCGGGCTGGGAAACGTGGTTCGTTCCTACCAGCGAAGCGGTGCACGAGGGGATGGGCTCGGCCCGCGGCCAGTACAGCGTCGAAGCGCGCAAGCAGCGCTCGCGGCGCAAGTACTGGCTCAAGCACCACGGCCCGCTGTGGTACTACGGCTTGAGCGGCGCGCTGGTGGGGCGCTACGCGCTCTACGCGGGCGCGCTGGCCGGCGCCGTCGCGCTGGGCCGCCGGCTCCTGCGCTGATGCTCGCGCCCGAGGCGGTGACGACGTTCGCGCGGGTCGACGGGTACCGCGTGGTGCGCTCGTTCGGCTACGTCTACGGCAACGCGAACCGGCCCCGCAACGTGCTGCGCGCGACCTTCCGCAGCCTGGGCGCGCTGATCGGCCTGGCCCCGATGGAATACCTCACCGACGCCGAGCGCACGCGCACCGACTCGCTGAACGTACTATTGGAAAAGGCCGCGGCGATAGGCGCAAATGGCGTGCTGAACCTGCAGTTCCAAGCCTCCGAGGGCAGCGACGGCGCGACCCGCGTGCTGGCCTTCGGCGAAGCGGTGTATCTGGAGCCCGCGCCGGAAACATCGCTCGCATGAGCCTGGTGGAACGGACGAAGCGCGAGCGCGCGCTCGAGCACGCGGCGGCGGTGGTCTCGGCCTGCCGCAAGTGCGGGATCGGGGAGACGCGGCGCAACGCGGTCTACGGCGAGGGCGACGCCTGCGCCGAGCTGATGGTGGTGGGCGAGGGCCCGGGCGAGACCGAGGACAAGCTGGGGCGGCCGTTCGTCGGCCGAGCCGGCGAGCTGCTCGACAAGATGCTGCTCTCGATCGAGCTGCCGCGCGAGAGCGTGTTCATCTGCAACACGGTGAAGTGCCGCCCGACGCTCGACCAAGGCCATCGCCTGGCGAACCGTGCGCCGACGCCCGAGGAGATGCGCAACTGCCGGCCCTATCTCGACGAGCAGATCGAGCTCGTCCGGCCGCGGGTGATCCTGGCCCTGGGCGCGCCGGCCGCGAAGTCGTTCATGGGCGACAAGTTCTCGATCACCAAGCAGCGCGGCCAGTGGTTCGACGGCCCCGGCGGCATCCCGGTCATCGCGACCTTCCACCCGGCCTACGTGCTGCGCCAGACCGGCGGCGCGATGACCGAGGTCAAGCGCCTGGTCTGGTCCGACCTCAAGAAAGTCCGCGAGCGGCTGCGCGAGCCGCACGCGCCCAGGGCCGCCGCCAAGCCCGAGCAGAGCTCGCTCTTCTAGCGCCGCCCGCGCCCGGGCGCGGGAGCGGCACGCGGTTTGCAGTCCCGGGGTGCGGCCTTGCGTTTCGCGGGCGTTCCAGGCGGAGCGCCGGAAGCGCGGTTCCGTTGTAACTACAAATTTAATCTTGGGATCGCAACTCACTCCTAGATAAATAGTAGAATCGACTCGTAGCGATCGATCGCGTTCCGCCCCCACCACGAGAGGAAGCTCCCATGCGCCTGTCCCGTGCTGCGGCTTTGCGCTCGCTCGCCGTCGCGTTCTTCGCCCTGGCCGCGCTGCCCGCGGCCGCTCCGCCCGCCAACGTGCTCGACCTGGTGTCGAGCCGAACCGATCTCTCCACCCTCGCCGGCGCGGTCAAGGCCGCGGGGCTCGAAAGCGAGCTCTCCGCAGCCGGCCCGATCACCCTGTTCGCACCCACCAACGCCGCCTTCGCGGCCATGCCCGCCGCAGAGCGCGACGCGCTGCTCAAGCCCGAGGCCAAGGACCGCCTGCGCGCGCTGCTGCTGGGCCACCTCGTGCGCGACGAGATCACGGTCCGCGAGGACGACACCTGGATCTCCAGCGGCAAGCTGGCGACGGCGGCCGGCACGTCGATCGCCATCACCAGCGACGGCAACGGCCCGATGATCGGCAAGGCCCACCCGCTCAAGACCGACATGCGAGCGGGCAACGGCCTGGTCACCACGATCGACCGGGTGCTGCAGTAGCGGCAGCGCCGGGTCGGCGGGCCGTGGTAGAATGGTCCGTCATGCTCAGCGCGCGAGACCTCTGGATCGACGAGAAGGCGCGCCGTGCCGGCTTCGAGAGCGGCACGGCGCTCGCTTCCGCGCACGCGCTCAAGGGCTACCGGCTCGACCAGCTCTACCGCGCCGCGACCAAGGAGCTGGCCGCCGGTCTGGACGCGGTCACGACGCTGCCCAAGGAGCTGCGCGCCGCGCTGGGGGCCGAGGGCTTCGCGTTCGACGCCGTCGCGCCGGTGGTGGTGCAGCGCTCGCGGGACGGCCAGACCACCAAGGGCCTCTTCCGCCTGCGCGACGGCAACGAGGTCGAGGCGGTGCTGATGGAGCACCACGGCGAGCGCAACACGGTCTGCATCTCCTCGCAGGCCGGCTGCGCCTACGCCTGCGCGTTCTGCTCCACCGGCCAGGCCGGCTTCACCCGCAACCTGACCGCGACCGAGATCTTCGACCAGGTGCGCTATTTCGCGCTGCGCCTGGCCCAGGACGGGCGCAAGGTCACCAACATCGTGTTCATGGGCATGGGCGAGCCCTTCGCCAACTACGACGCGGTGCTGAGCGCGGTCGCGCTGCTCAACGATCCCAAGGGCTTCGGCCTGGGCCACCGCCACATCACGATCTCCACCGTCGGCCTGGTCGTCAAGATCGACCGCTTCGCCGAAGAGCAGTCGCAAGTGAACTTGGCGTTCTCGCTCCACGCCCCGACCGAAGCCACCCGCTCGTCCTTCATGCCGGTCAACCGCAAGTTCTCCGTCGACGAGCTGATGGCCGCGGTCGCGCGCTACATCGCCAAGACCAACCGCAAGGTGTTCTTCGAGTACGTCATGCTGGCGGGCGTGAACGACAGTGACCAGCACGCGCACGACCTGGCGAAGCTGATGAAGAGCTCGCTCTACCACGTCAACCTGATCCCGTACAACAGCACGCCCGACGCGCTGCTGCGGGGCAGCGACGAGCAGCGCATCTGGGCCTTCGCCAAGATCCTCGAGCGCGAGGGCCGCGCGGTCACGGTGCGCACCCCGATGGGGCGCGACATCGCCGCCGCCTGCGGCCAGCTGCGGGCCGAGACCCAGCCCCGCGCCAAGGCCGGCTGACCGCCGCGTGAAGGCGGACAGCCGGCCCGATGCGGTCGCCGTGCTCGT
>JASLGJ010000278.1 GCA_030150085.1 Candidatus Elarobacter sp.
GCGCTGAGCGTGCCGAGCAGCACGGTCAGCAGGCCGATCGCGGCCAGCGCGCCGTGCCCGAACAGCAGCGCGATCGTGTCGGCCGGCGTCGCGCTGGCCAGGCCCGGCGCGCGCACCGCGGTGACCGTCGCCGCGCCGAGCAGCTCGAGCAGCGTCGAGGGGACGAGCCCGCCCAGCATCGCCCACGCCGTCACCGCGCGCGGCGCGCTGTCGCCGGGCAGGTAGCGCGCATAGTCCGAGGCCGCCGGGCCCCAGCCGATCGCGTACGAGAACGCCAGCGCGGCGGAGAACACGATCCCCGCGATCTCGCCCCCGCCCGCGACCGGGGCGTGCGGGTCGAAGCCCGCGCCGAGGTGCGCGCGCGGCAGCGTGCCGGCCGCGATGGCGACGAACCCCAGCCCCAGCAGCACCCCGGCGTAGCGCTGGAACGCGTGGATCGCGTTGTGGCCGTAGACCGCCAGCAGCACCTGCGCGCCGACGACCAGCGCCAGCGCGAGCGGGTAGCCCAGGTGCGCCAGCACCACCAGGGCCTGCGCGCCGAACACGCTGTCGATCGCGAACCAGCCCACCCCCGCGAAGAACGCCAGCACCGCCGGCACCACGTTGCCGTCGCGCCCGAAGGCGCGCCGCGAGAGCACCATCTGCGGCAGGCCGTGGCGCGGCCCGCCGCGCGAGAGCAGCCCGACCACGGCGTAGGCCAGCAGGTTGCCGGCGCTCAGCCCGAGCGCCGCACCCGCGAACGACGTGCCGAACAGCGCGACGGTGAGGATGCCCACCGCGAAGGTCGCGGTCTCGGCGTTGGCCGCGAACCACAAGCTGAACAGGTCGCGCGGCCGGCCGTGCCGCTCGCGCGCGCCGATCGGGTCGAGCCCGTGCGGCTCGACCGCGACGACGCTAGCGCCGTACGGGACGGGCCGCTCCGCTCAGCTCGCCGCTATGCGCGACGCCGACGCCGTGCGCGCGCAGCTCGGCCAGCGCGCGCGCCTCGTCGCCCGGGCTCAGCTCGACCGGCGCGGCGGCGTCTTCGAGCACCACCGTCTCGAAGCCGGCCGCGCGCGCGTCGAGCGCGGTCGCCTTGACGCAGTAGTCGGTCGCCAGGCCGCACACGAACACCCGCCGCACGCCGTGCGCGCGCAGGTCGTCGGCCAGCGCGGTCGCGGCGAAGCCGCTGTAGCCGTCGGTGTCGCGCGCGGTGCCCTTGTCGATCACCGCGTCGACGTCGGCCAGGTTCAGGCGCGGGTCGAACGCCGCGCCGTGCGTGTTGGCCACGCAGTGCACCGGCCAGGGCCCGCCCCGGCCCTGCTCGGCGAACGAGCTGTGGTCGGGCGGGTGCCAGTCGCGCGTCGCGTAGACGCGCGCGAAGCGCGGCGCGAGCGCGCCGATGGGAGCGAAGATGCGCTCGCCCCGCGCCACCGCGAGCGCGCCGCCGGGCAGGAAGTCGTGCTGCACGTCGACGACGACCAGCGCGTCGTCGGGCCGGATGTCGTAGCCCACGCTCGCCCTTTCGGCTCGCGCGGCCCCACATCCGGCCCGCTGCGCGGCGGCGCGCTTGCGCCGGCTAGGGAGCCGTCGTGCGGACCGGGACCGGGGTCGCCGTTCGGACCGGGTTCGGGGTCGCCGTGCCGCCGGCCGACGGGCTGGGCGCGGGAGTGGGATCCTTGAAGCACTCCTTGATGATCGCCGCGCCGAGCACGCCGCCCGCCACGGCGGCGATCGCGGTGATCAGCGTGCTGCGGGCCAGGGTCGCGGCCACCACGCCGTACGGGATCTCGGGGTTGAGCGCGGCCAGGCGGTACGCCAGGCCGATGTAGTACCAGCCGAAGTACGCCGCCGCGAGCAGCAGCGCGATCAGCAGGGCGATCAGCGCGAAGCAGGCCGCGGAGGGGTTGAAGTCCATCGCGCGGCGCCCGCTCTGCGCCGCGCGGCGCAGCGCAGCGGCCTGGGTCTGCGAGATGCCGAACAGCGCGTAGTCGTAGGTCACCGTCTGCCCGTCGGGCGCGGTGGCGGTGAAGCCGGTGCTGCCGGGCTGCGCGCTGAAGCTCAGCGGACCCCAGTCGCCGACGGTCGCGCTGACCTGCGCCAGCGAGGTCGAGCTGGACTGCAGGATCGTGAAGTCGCCCAGGGTCGTCGACTGGTCGTACGGCACGCCGGCCAGATCGCCGAGCTGGATCTGCACCTCGGTCCCGTTGGTGCCGGTCATGCGGTAGATCGGAAAGCCGTTGGAGCCGGTCTGCTGCGAGTCGTGGTCGATCAGCAGCGCGCCGTAGCGGTCGTAGTCGTAGATGTCGGCGCCGTCGCCGCCGATCGCGATGCCGTTGCCGTCGGAGGTCGAGGCCGTGTAGCCGGAACCGATCTGCTGCGAGGGGGCCGGGCTGGCCGTTGCCGTGGCCGCGCTGCGGCGCAGCGCGCCGGCCGGGATGCGCTTGGTGGCGCGCCCGACCTTGACCTTGAAGGCCGGCAGCACCGGGCTGCCGGGGCTCGGCGCGCCGGCCGGCAGCAGGCGCGACGTGCCGCCGGCGCAGCCGGCCAGCACGGTCGCCACCATGCCCGCCAGAGCCTGGCCGCGGGGAATGGATCGCATGGCTCCCATCGTTACGGTGCGGTGGTCTTGGTCGGAACGGGCGTGGCGGTGCGGGTGGGAGTCGGGGTCGAGGTGCCGGTCGGGGTCGGCGCCGAGGTCGCCGTGTTGGTGGGCGACGGCGTCGGGGTCGGGTCCTTGAAGCATTCCTTCAAGATCGCGCCGCCCAGCGTCGCGCCGGCGACCGCGGTCAGCGCGGTGATCAGCAGGGTGCGGGCGAGGGTCGCGTTGACCACGCCGAGCGGGGCGTTGAAGGCGGCCAGCTTGAACGCCAGGCCGATGTAGTACCAGCCGAAGTAGGCCGCCGCGAGCAGCAGCGCGATCAGCAGCGCGATCAGCGCCAGGCAGGTCTTCGAGGGGTTGAAGTCCATGGCGTGGCGCTCGCCGCCCTGCGCCGCGCGGCGCATGGCCGCGGCCTGGGTCTGCGAGATGCCGAACAGCCCGTACGCGTAGGTCGTGCTCTGCCCGTCGTTGGAGGTGGCGGTGAAGCCGTTGTCGCCGGGCACGACGCTGACGCTGATCGGGCCCCAGCTGCCGACCGTGGCGCTGACGGTGGCCAGCGACGACGAGCTGGACTGCAGCATGGTGAAGTCGCCGATCGTGGTCGACTGGTCGTAGGGCACCGCGCTCAGGTCGGCGAGCTGGATCTGCACCTCGGTGCCGTTGGTGCCGGTCATGCGGTAGATCGGCAAGCCGTTGGTGCCGCTCTGCTGCGTGTCGTGCGCCACGAGCAGCCCGCCGTCCTGACCGTAGTCGTACAGGTCGGTGTTGTCGCCGCTGACCGCCACGGCGTTGCCGTCGGAGGTCGAGGTGGTGTAGCCCGCTCCCACCTCTTGCGAAGGCGCGGGGCTGGCGGTGGACGCGGAGGCGCGCAGCGCGCCGGCGGGGATGCGTTTGGTGGCCCGCCCGACCTTGACCTTGAGGATGTCGAGCGCGGCCCCGGAGGAGCCGGCCGGCGCACCGGCCGGCAGCAGACGGGAGACGCCGCCGCCGGAGCAGCCGGCCAGCACGGTCGCCACCATGCCCGCCAGGGCATGGCTACGGGGGATGGATCGCATGGAGGCCTCTCAATCGTGAAGCGAGAGACGGGCCTACGGCGATCTGACCGAACCGGAAGTAAGAGAAATCACCCGCCGCCACACCCGTCGGGGTTCGTTCCTTCGTCTTGGCACGGCCCCGCTGTGCGGGTCGCGCCCGCGCCGCTTCGCTGCGAGCAGGGCGGCGCCTGCCGGAACGCGAGGCCGAGTGCGCGCGCGCACTCGGCCCGCTGCGCCTATCTGGCCGGCATGGCCGACGACGGCGTGGTGGGAGTGATGGTCGGGCGCGGCGACGGGCTGCCCGAGGGGGTCTGGGACGGGCTGGCCGAGGGCCGCGGCGACGGGCTGGCCGACGGGGTCTGCGACGGGCTCGACGAGGGCCGCGGCGACGGGCTGCCGCTGGGGGTCGCCGTCGGGGTGGCGGTCGGCTTGGGCGTCGGCGTGCCGGTCGGCGACGGGGTCGGGCTGGGGGTGGGCGACGGTGTCGGGGTGGGGTCCTTGAAGCACTCCTTGAGGATCGCGCCGCCGAGCACGTTGCCGGCGACCGCGGTGAGCGCGGTGATCAGCAGCGTGCGCGCGAGCGTCGCGTTGACCACCGCCAGCCCGTTCTCCGCGAACGCCGCGAGCTTGTAGGCCAGCTTGATGTAGGTCCAGCCGAAGTAGGCCGCCGCCAGCAGCAGCGCGATCAGCAGCGCGATGAGCGCCAGGCAGGTCTTCGAGGGGTTGAAGTCCATGGCGTGCCGCTCGTTGCCGGCCGCGCGCTGCGCCGCTTGCACCTGCGCGCCGCTGATGCCGAACAGCCCGTAGGCGTAGGTCATCGTCGTGCCGCCGTTCGCGGTCGCGGTGAAGCCGTTGGCGGTCGGCTGCACGCTGACCGAGATCGGGCCCCAGCCGTTGGGAACCGTCGCGGTGACCGTCGCCAGCGAGCTCGAACTCGACTGGTACAGGGTGAAGTCGCCGATCGTCGTCGACCGGTCGTACGGCACGGTGGTGAGGTCGGCGAGCTGGATCTGCACCTCGACGCCGTTGCTGCCCGTCATGCGGTAGACCGGCATCCCGCCGGTGCCGGTCTGCTGGGTGTCGTGCGCGACGAGCAGGTTGCCGGCGTTGTCGTAGTCGTAGACGTTGGTGCCGTCGCCGCTGATCGCGGTCACGTTGCCGTCGGAGGTCGCGGTGGTGTAGCCGGGACCGATCTCCTGCAGCGGAGCGGGCGTCGCCGTCGCGGCGGTGCGGCGCAGCACCGCCGAGAGGTCCTTGGTGGCCCGCCCGACCTTGACTTTGAGCACGTCGAGCGGCGCGCCCGAGGCCGCCGGGCCGGAGCCGGACGGCAGCATGCGCGAGGCGCCGCCGGCGCAGCCGGCGAGAACGGTTGCCGCCAGGCCCGCCAGGGCGTGGCCGCGGGGAATGGATCGCATGCGTCCTCCGAGCCTAGCGCGGCAGCGCCGACGACGGCGTGGTGGGAGTGACGGTCGGGCGCGGCGACGGGCTGACCGAGGGTGTCTGGGACGGGCTGGCCGAGGGCCGCGGCGACGGGCTGGCCGACGGGGTC
>JASLGJ010000308.1 GCA_030150085.1 Candidatus Elarobacter sp.
CGCTCGCGTTCCCGTTCGCGAGCGCATCGATCAACTACGGCTTCGACCGCGTCCGCTTCCTCGCGCCCGTCCCGGCCGAATCGGCGCTGCGGGGCGGGTTCACGCTGGCTTCGCTGCGCCGCTTCCCCGGCGGCGCCGACCTCGCCTGGAACGTCGAAGTCGAACTGCGCGGCTCGGCCAAGCCCGTGCTAGCCGCGACCTGGCTGTCGCGGGTTCTGGTGCGCCCGGCCTGAGCCGCGCCCCGGCCGCGACGGCTCCTAGCCCGCGGCTTCGGGTAGCCCCGGGCGGTTGCGGCCCATCACCAGGGCTAGCGGGGCGAGCAGGACCGAGACGACGGCGGTGATCAGCGCGGCTTCGGCGTAGCCGAGGACCGTGGCTTGCGCCTGGAGGATGGCGAAGAGGTTCGCGGCGAGGTCGGCCGCGTGCGCGCCGCCGTGCTGGGCGACGTACGCCGCCACGCCGGGGCGGTCGAGGGTGACCGTCCGGGCCAGGTCGGCGTAGTCGCGGGTCGCGCTGCGCTGCGCGACGGTCACCAGCAGCGCGGTCGAGACGCTGCCGCCGAGCTGGCGCGCCAGGCCGGTGAAGGCCGAGGCGGCGGGCACGATCGCGTCGGGCACCGCGCCGACCGTCGCGACGGTGAGCGGCACGAAGAGCTGCGACATCCCCAGCCCCAGCAGCACCAGCGGCAGCACGAGGGCGTGAAAGTCCGTCCCCGGCGTCTCGACGTGGAACAGCAGCCAGTTCCCCAGCCCCAGCATCAGGAAGCCGAACGCGACTTGATAACGGGCCTGCACCTTGCCGGTGGCGAGGATGCCGACCGCGGCGAACGTCAGCACGCCGCTCGTCCCCGCCTGCACGAGGAACAGCTGCCCGCTCATGGTGGCGGTGAAGCCGAGGATCGACTGCGCGTACTGCGGGATCAGCAGCACCCCGCCGAAGAGCGTGAAGCCCAGCGCGACGCTGAGCAGCGAGCCGATCGAGACCGGCGCGTACTTGAGCACGCGCAGGTCGACCACGGGGTGCTTCGTGCCGAACAGCTCCCACAGCGCGAACCCGACCAGGCCCAGCGCACTCAGGCACGACACCACCACGATCGCCGGATCGGCGAACCAGTCGTTCTGCTGGCCTTGGTCGAGCACGTACTGGAGCGAGCCCAGGCCGGTGACGAGCAGCGCCAGACCGACGCCGTCGAACGGCATGGCGCGCGGCTCCTCGGGATCGCGCAGGAACGCCGCGGCCAGAAACGCCGCCAGCGCGCCGATCGGCAGGTTGACGAAGAAGGCCCAGCGCCACGAGAGCTGATCGGTCAGCACGCCGCCCAGCACCGGGCCGACGGCCGGGCCGACGATCACGCCCATCGCGAAGATGCCCGTCGCCAGGCCCTGCTGCTCGCGCGGGTAGGTATCGGAGAGGATCGTCTGTGCGGTCGAGATCAGCCCGCCGCCGGCCAGGCCCTGCAGGATGCGGAACAGCACCAGCACGGTCAGGTCGTTGGCGAGCCCGCACAGGAGCGAGGCGAGCGTGAAGACCACGATCGAGGCCACGAAGTAGTTGCGCCGCCCGAAGCGGGTCTGCAGCCACGGCGTGAGCGGGATGACGATCACGTTGGCGATGATGTAGCCGGTGACGATCCAGGTGCCTTGCGCGATGTCGGCGCCGAGGTTGCCCTGGATCGTCGGCAGCGCGACGTTGACGATCGTGGTGTCGATGATCTCGATCATCGCCGCGACGATCACCGCCAGGGTCACGACGACCCGCCGCACCCCGTGCTCGACCACGTCGGCCCGCTCGGGCGAAGCCGTTCCTTGCCGATCCATCACTGCATTCCAATACAGTTCCGTATCCGAGAGGTTGCGCCCGGGAGGGAAGGAAGAAATCTTCCTCGGCCCGGATCACCATGGGCACATGGCGGTTGGGCGGGTCCGGCAGACCCGGGTGGAGCAGCGGGAACAGACGCGGCGGCGGCTGCTGGAGGCCGCGGCCCGGGTTTTCGCGCGGCGCGGCTTCGAGGCGGCCTCGGTCGAGGAGATCGCCGAAGCGGCCGGTTACTCGCGCGGGGCGGTCTACTCGAACTTCCGCGACAAGGACGACCTCTACGTCACCTTCCTCGAGGAGCGGATGAGCGAGGAGGCGGCCGAGCTCGCCGCGGTCGCGAGCGCCGCGCCCGGCTGGCCGGCCCGGATGGCGGCGCTGCGCGCGCAGTACGTTCGCTCGCACGGCAAGGACACCGCGGTGCTGTACGCCGAGCTGCAGCTCGCCGCGGCGCGCCATCCCGACCTGCGCCGCAAGCTGCGCGCGCTGTTCGAGAAGCACGTCGAGACCTTCGCCCGCATCGTGTGGGACTTGCGCGGCGACCTGCCCGAGCAGTTCCGCCCGGTGTTCGTCGCGCTGTTCGCCGCCCTCGAGGGGATCGCGCTGCAGAAGGCCTCCGGCCACGCCACCGACGCGCAGGCCGAACAGGCCCTGGGACTGGTGTTCGACGCCGTCGCACCGCTGCTCGACCCCACCGCACGCCAGAGGATCCGCTGATGTACGACCACCCGCGCGACTTCGTCGGTTACGGTGCCCGGCCGCCCAAGCCGTACTGGCCCGGCGGGGCGCGCATCGCGGTGCAGATCGTGATGAACTACGAGGAGGGCTCGGAGTACGCGATCGGCGAGGGCGACGGCACGTCGGAGACCTACCTGACCGAGGTGCCGGGCGCGACGCTGGGGCCGGGGAAGCGCGACCTGATCGTCGAGTCGGTCTACGAGTACGGCAGCCGGGCCGGGTTCTGGCGCCTGATGCGGCTGTTCGGCGAGCGCGACATCCCGGTCACCGTGTTCGGCGCGGCGCTGGCGCTGGAGCGCAACCCCGAGGCCGCGCGCGCGATCGCCGCGGCGGGCTACGAGGTCTGCTCGCACGGCTGGCGCTGGATCGGCTTCCAGAACATGAGCGAGGACGAGGAGCGGGCGCAGATGCGGCGCGCGGTCGAGTCGATCGAGCGCACCACCGGCACTCGCCCCTACGGCTGGTACTGCCGCTACGCGCCCTCGCTCAACACCCGCCGCCTCGTCGTCGAGGAAGGCGGCTTCCTGTACGACTCCGACGCCTACAACGACGACCTGCCGTACTGGACGCGGGTCGGCGGCAAGCCGCATCTGGTCATCCCCTACACGCTCGACGCCAACGACATGAAGTTCTCCGTCGCGCCGGGCTTCACGTCGGGCGAAGGGTTCTTCCAGTACCTCAAGGACGCGTTCGACGTGCTCTACCGCGAGGGCGGGCGGATGATGTCGGTCGGGCTGCACACGCGGCTGGCGGGGCGGCCCGGGCGCGCGGGCGCGCTGGAGCGCTTCCTCGACCACATCGCGGGGCGCGAGGACGTCTGGATCTGCCGCCGGGTCGACATCGCGCGGCACTGGATCGCGAACTTTCCGGTGCCCGAATGAGGGCGCTGCACGCGCGCCTGGCCGAGCTGGCGCAGCTCGGCGCGAGCGCCGAGGGGATCGACCGCGCGCTCTTCACGCCCGCCGAGCGCGCGGCGCGCGAGCGCTTCGCGGGCTGGGCGCGCGCGGCCGGGCTGCGGGTCGAGCAGGACCGGGTCGGCAACGTGTTCGCGCGGCTGGTCGGCGCGGACGACGGCGCGCCGGTGCAGTGCGGCTCGCACCTCGACACGGTGCGCACCGGCGGCGCCTACGACGGCGCGTACGGCGTGGTCGGCGGGCTGGACGCGCTGGAGCGGATCGCGCTCGCGGGCGAACGGCCGGCGCGCTCGCTGGAAGTCGTCGCCTGGGCGGGCGAGGAGGGAAGCCGGTTCCCATTGGGCTGCGTGGGCAGCGCGGTGTACGCCGGGCTGACCTCCTACGACGAGGCCGCGGCGCTGGTCGGCGACGACGGCGTGGCGTTCGCCGACGCGCTGCGCGGGCCGTACGGCCTGCTCGACGGCGTGCCGGTGCGCGACGGCTTCCCGCCGCCCGCGGCGTACCTCGAGCTGCACATCGAGCAGGGCCCGGTGATGGAGCGGGCCGGCGTGCGGCTGGGCGTCGTGACCGCGATCGCCGGGCAGCGCCGCCTGCAGGTGACGGTCGAGGGCGTGCCCGGCCACGCCGGCACCATGCCGATGGCGGGGCGCGCCGACGCGCTCTGCGCGGCGAGCGACCTCGTGCTGACCGTCGAGCGGGCCGCGCGCGAGGAAGGCGGCGCGGCGGTCGCGACGGTCGGGCACCTGACCGTCGAGCCGAACCAGACGAACATCGTGCCCGGCCGGGTGGTCTTCCGCGTCGACGCGCGCTCGGTGGACGACGGCCGGGTGGTGCGGATCGAGCACCGCCTGCGCGTCCGCGCCCACGAGGTCGCCGTGGAGCGCGGGCTGCGCATCGCGGTCGAGCCGCTCGAAGTGCGGACCGCGGTGGCGATGGACGCGCGCCTGCGCACGATCGTGCGCGCGGCCTGCGCGCCGCTCGACGAGCGCGCCATGGACATCGCCAGCGGGGCCGGGCACGACGCGATGTGCGTCGCGCAGGTCGCGCCGGCCGCGATGATCTTCGTCCCCAGCATCGGCGGCCGCAGCCACGTCGGGAGCGAGCGGACCGAGCCGGCCGACCTCGAGCTCGGCGTCGAAGCGCTCGCGGCGACGCTGCTGGCAGCCGCCCGCGTCTCGCCTTGAGGGCGGCTCGTCCGAAGGACGAACGCGCCGGACTGCGCGAAGCGCAGTCCACCATGCTGTTCTTCATCTGCGGCTCGGCGCTGAGCGGTCAGCCCGACCACGGCAACCTCGGCGGCGCGCGCCTGGTGCGCGCCGCCAAGACCGCGCCGCGCTACCGCCTGCACTCCGTCGACGACAAGCACCCCGGCATCTACGAGGTCGACGAGGGCGGGGTGGCGATCGCGGGCGAGGTGTACGAGTTCAGCGACGAGCAGCACGCCGCGCTGCTGGCCAGCGAGCCGCCCGACCTCTACGAGGCGCCGGTCACGCTCGACGACGGCAGCCGCGTCAGCGCCATGATCTACCCGCGCGAGCTGATCGAGCGGCGCGGCTACGCGGACGTCTCCGCCCACGGCGGCTGGGCCGCCTACAAGGCCAGCCTGGAGCGGTAGCTCACCCGGCGAGCGCCGGCACGGGCGGCTTCGGCCGCAGGCCGAAACGCGAAGGATTGGCCCGCAGGCGAATCCCCCTAGCTGCCGCGGTAGGTGGAGTAGCCCCAGGGCGAGAGCAGCAGCGGGATGTGGTAGCGCCCGCCCGCGGCGATGCGGAAACGGACCGAGATCTCGTCGTAGAGCGAGGGCGTGCCGGTGCGCGCGAAGTACGGGCCGACCTCGAAGACCAGATCGTAGGTGCCGGCCGGCAGCGCGGTCGCCAGCGGCGCGTCGGTGCGGCCGTCGTTGTTGGTGACCGCCCGCGTCACCACGCTGCGCTCCTCGCCCTCGATCCGGCAGAGCTGGATCGCGATCCCCGTCGCGGGCACGCCGCGCGCGGTGTCGAGCACGTGGGTCGAAAGGCGGGCGTTCACCGCAGTGGCGCTCCGGCATCGATCCAGGCGCCCAGCAGCGTGCGTTCGGAATCCGTCATACCGGTCACGTTACCCAGCGGCATGGCGTGCGTGAGGACGGCTTGCTGCTTGACCCGTTGCGCGTTCATGCGCACGTGCTCCGGCGTGTCGAGCACGACGCCCTGCGGCGGGGCGCTGAACCCGGGCTGGGTGGGGTGCGCGGCGTGGCAGACGGCGCAGCGCTGCGCGACCACCGGCGCGACGGCGGCGTAGGCGACCGCCGCTCCGGCGGCGGCCGGGGCCGAGGGCCTGGGCGCCAGCGCGGCCGCCAGCCCGAGCAGCAGCAGCGCCGCCGCGGCCGGCAGCGCGACCACCACCCGGCCCTTGTGGCCGAGCACGAAGAAGCGCCGCACCAGCACGCCCGCCGCGCCCAGCCCGGCCAGCACCAGCCAGCCGTAGCGCCCGCCGTAGACCAGCGGGTAGTGGTTGCTGATCATCGTGAACAGCACCGGCAGGGTGAGGTAGGTGTTGTGCACCGAGCGCATCTTGCCGAGCTGGCCGGGGCGCGGGTCGGGCACGCGCCCGGCCCGGATCTGGGCCAGCATCGCGCGCTGGCCGGGGATGATGACGAAGAAGACGTTCGCGACCATGATCGTGCCGATCACCGCGCCGACGTGCAGCGCCGCCGCCCGCCCCCCGAACAGATGGAACAGCGCGTAATCGAGCAGCAGCAGGAACGCCGCGACGGCGGTCCAGAGCAGGCGCGGGCGCGCGCCGAGCAGCCGGCACAGCGCGTCGTAGCCCAGCCAGCCGGCGGCGATCGAGGCGACGCTCAGCCCGAGCGCGGCCGGCACGGAGAGGTCGAGCACGCTGCGGTCGATCAGGTAGGTCGCTGCGCCGGCCCAGTAGATCACCGCCAGCAGCGCCATGCCGGTCAGCCACGTCGAGTAGGCTTCCCACTTGAACCAGTGCAGGTCGAGCGGGAGCGGCTCGCGCTTGGGGCCGGTGAGGTACTTCTGGTTGTGGTAGAAGCCGCCGCCGTGCACCGCCCACAGCTCGCCCGCCATCCCGTTGCGCGCGTCCTCGGGCTTGGCCGGCGCGGTCAGGTGGTCGTCGAGCCAGACGAAGTAGAACGACGCGCCGATCCACGAGATGCCGGCGATCAGGTGCGCCCAGCGCACCAGCAGGTTGGCCCAGTCCAGCGCGTAGGCCGGCATCAGGCGCGCACCGTGTCGCTCACCGCACCGGCCAGGCGCAGGCGGGCGATCTTCCCGATCTCGGCCAGCGCCGTGGCGATCTCGTCCTCGCGCGCGGCGCGCGCGCGGCGCTCGAGCGCGGCCAGGATCGAGGCCGTGTCGTGCTCGCGGGCGCAGATCACGAACGGGAAGCCGAAGCGCGCCCGGTAGGCCGCGTTGGCCGCGTCGAAGCGCGCCCGCTGCTCGGGCGTCAGGCGGTCGAGCCCGGCCGCGGCCTGCTCGCCGCGCGAGGC
>JASLGJ010000317.1 GCA_030150085.1 Candidatus Elarobacter sp.
CCTCGTCGACGCCGCTGCGCCGCAGCGCCAGGTTCGCCATGTCCAGTTCCGCGTCGTTGCCCTGCATGGCGGCGAGCGCGAAGGTGCGGTCGACCGCGGCCGACGGCAGCGCCGGCATCCCCGGCGCCGGGTTCGCGGGTACCGGCGCACGGTTCTGGGTCTTCGGATTGGGCGGCGGCGTGGCTTGCGCGATCCGGGCAGCGGGCGGCGCCGCTTGTGCAATTTGCGCGGCGGGTGCGAACGAGGCCGGCTGCGCGATCGCCACGGCCAGCGCGAGCGCGGCGATCACGCCGGGAGCTCCTGCTGGCTGGGGAAGCCGTGCTGCTCGCGGCCGACGGCGGCGTCGTAGATCTTGGTCGACTTGTACTGCTCCAGGCGGCCGTCGCCCGCGATGCCGCGCACGCGGGCCTCCAGCACCGCCATCTCCTCGCGCGACATCGGGGTGAACGTCTCGGCGATGCGCAGGTTCTGCTTGAAGACGTCGTAGGAGTCGATCCCGCTGACCGTGGTCAGGATGCCGGGCACGCTCATCGCGTAGCGCAGCAGCTCCTGGGGCGTGGCGACGCCGCGCTTGATCGGCTGCCCGCCGCCGCCCATCGACTTCATCCCGATCGGGGTGATGCCTTGGCGCAGCGCCTCGGGGATCACCCGGTCCTGGAAGCTGCGGTAGCTCTTGTCGAACGGGTTGAGCGGCATCTGCACCGTGTCGAACGGGTAGCGGTGCGCGAGCATCTTGAGGTGGATGTCGGGGTCCTTGTGGCCGGTGAAGCCGACGTAGCGCACCTTGCCCTGCTGCTTGGCCTGGGTGATCGCCTCGACCGCGCCGTCGGGCATGAAGTGCAGGTCGGGATCGTTGTCGTAGACGACCTCGTGGATCTGCCACAGGTCGAGGTGGTCGGTCTGCAGGCGGCGCAGCGAGTCCTCGAGCATCTGCATCGCGGTCGCTCGCCCGCGCCCGTGCGAGCAGACCTTCGTCATCAGGAAGACCTGGTCGCGCTTGCCGCGCAGCGCGCGGCCCATGCGCTCCTCGCTCATCCCGTCGTGGTACTCCCAGGCGTTGTCCATGAAGGTGATGCCGGCGTCGATGGCCTCGTGGACGATCCGGTAGGCCTCGCTGTCGTCGCCGACGTCACCCAGCGACGAGCCGCCGATGCCGATGATGGAGACGGAATTGCCCTTGAACTGGCGGTGCGGAACCGGCACGGTTACCTCTTTCGGGCGGCTTGGCCGAAGGCCGAACGCGACGGGTTCACGGTACGTGAACCCACTATGCGTGAGCGCCGCCGAGCGGCATCTCGTGCATCTGGCGGGTCACGATGTCGTCGTAGCGCAGCGACGTCTTGTAGGGCTCCCAGCGGCCGTCGCCCGCCTGCGGGGAGACCGCGGCGACGAGCTGCTGCATGTCGCTCGCGCTCATCGGGGTGAAACTCTTGGCGATGGCGAGGTTCTGGCGCAGGATCGCGAGCGACTCCATCCCGGTGATCGTGGTCGTCACGCCTGGCACGCTCATCGCGTAGCGCAGCGCCTGCTCGGGCGTGATCTTGGCGTCCTGGTGGTGGAACGGCGCGCCGTCGCCGTTGAACGGCTTCATGCCCAGCACGGCGATCCCGCGCCGAACCGCCTCGGGCAGCACGATCTCCTGGAAGCTGCGGAACTGCGCGTCGAAGGCGTTAAGCGGGAACTGGACCGAGTCGAAGGCGTAGCCCAGGTCGAGCATCCGCTTGTGGATGCGCGGGTCCTTGTGGCCGCTGAAGCCGGCGTAGCGCACTTTGCCCTGCTGCTTGGCACGGTCGAGCGCCTCGATCACGCCGCCCTTGCGGTACGCCAGGTCGGGGTCGTTGTCGTAGACGACGGCGTGGATCTGCCACAGGTCGAGGTGGTCGGTCCGCAGCCGGCGCAGCGACTCCTCGAGCTGCTGCATCGCGACCGACGCGTCGCGCCCGTGGGTGCAGACCTTGGTCATCAGGAACGTCTTGGCGCGGTAGTTGCCGCTGCGCAGCGCCTGGCCCAGCCACTCCTCGGAGCGGTGGTTGTTGTACTCCCAGGCGCAGTCCATGAAGGTGATGCCGTTGTCGACCGCTTCGTGGACGATCGCGGTGGCTTCGGCCTGCGACGCGGCGGCGCCGATGTGGTGACCGCCCAGGCCGAGCGCCGAGACCATGTCCGGATGGCGCCCGAACTTGCGCTTGGGAACCGTGCCGGGAACGGTTTGGGCCGACGCGGCGTCCGGCGCGACCGCACCGCCCGCGGCGAGCCCGGCCGATACGCCCGCGAGCCGGGCGAGGAAGTCACGACGCCGCTGACCGGATGCCATTGCGAACGTTCGTGTACCCCGCCCGTTGCCCCAAACCGGTGGCATCGGCTCGCTCGCCCGCGTCCCCGCGAACCGTGCGCGCGAGCGCGGCCGCTCCGGGTCACGCCCGCGGCTTCTCGGCCTCCGGTTTCTTCGCCAGCAGTGCGGGGCGCTTGGTGTGGAAGGCGGTCGCGCGCTGGTAGCGCCGCCCGATCGCGGTCAGGCGCGCCTCGCCCCAGGCCACGCCGAGCAGTTGGAACGACGTCGGCAGGCCATGCTCACCGAAACCGTTGGGCATCGCGAGCGCCGGCAGCCCGGCGATGTTGCCGGGGTTGATCAGGTCGAGCGCGGTCTGCAGCTTGGGGTCGGGATACGCCTTGTCGAACGGGATGCCGACCGGGTAGGTGACGGTGTTGATCGTCGGCGCGACGACCGCGTCGTAGGTCCCGAAGGCTTTGCGCAGCGCGTCGATCATCGCCGGGCGGCGGCGCTGCGCGTCGAGGTAGTCGACCGCGCGCGTGGCGTAGGCGACGTAGCCGCCGGTGCGGTCGTCGACCGACCGCAGCTCGCGCGAACGCCCGCTCTCGATCAGGTCGCGGAAGGCCGCCGCGCCCTCGGCGTTGACGATCGTCCCGACCGCGTCGCCGTAGGGCAAATCCGGCAGCGCGACCTCGCCCGCCACGTCGCAGAACGTCTCCAGCACCTTGAGCGACGCGCGGAAGTTGGCCGCGACCGCGCTCTGGCAGCCGCGCGTGGCGTGCTTGAGCAGCGCGACGCGCGGCTTGCGGCTGGGCGCGCGCAGCGGGCGGTCCTCGGCGGTCGGGTCAAGCGGATCGGCCCCGGCCAGCGCGCGCAGCACGACCTCGGTGTCGG
>JASLGJ010000447.1 GCA_030150085.1 Candidatus Elarobacter sp.
GCTGGCCGACCGGGTCGCGCGCGCGACGCGCGACGGCGCGGTGGTCGTGGTGCGCTGGGACTTCGCCACGCCGCTGGCGTACCGCGCCTACGTCGAGCACGGCTTCGGGCGGCGCATCGTGGTCTGCTCGCTGCCGGGTGATTTCGGCTATCTCTTCTCGCGCTGGCTGCGCACGCGCCAAGTCGCGGTCGTCGGCGACCCCCCGCCGGACGTGCCGGGCCTGCGCAGCCGCCTGCTCTCACAAGGCGACCCCCCCGTGTACGAAATGATTCCGCAAAAATGACGTCGATGGACCGAGCGCAGCGTGATCTTCCGCGTACCGTAACGGTGTTGCGAGGTCGGACCGGGGGCCCCACGCATCGCGTGGGGGGCGCGCAGCCTGGGGCGGAGCGCCGTTAGAATGAACGCGTTGATCGTTGGGTTGCTGGGGGCGATCGCGGCGCTGCTCGTCGCGCACGGGCGGGTCACTCCGTACGACAACTACGTGCTGTTCGCCGACGCGCTGCGCCACGGGCAGCTGTACCTGCGCGAGTGGCCGGGGCCGTCGATCGACGCGGTGCTGTTCGAGGGCAAACGCTACATCGTCAACGACCCGGTGCCGGGAATCCTGATCCTACCGCTGGTCGCGCTGGTCGGCACGCGCGCCAACGAGACGCTGCTGGCGTGTTTGCTGTGCGGCGTCGCGCTGGGCGCGGCGTGGGAGCTGCTGGAGCGGCTGGGCGTGAACCAGCGCGTGTCGGTGTGGCTGACCGCGTTCTTTCTGCTCGGCACGGATCTGCTGTGGTGCTCGATGCTGGGCGACGTGTGGTTCGTCGCGCAGACGTCGTGCGTCGCGTTCACCATGCTCGCGCTGGTGGAGCTGGCGGGACGGCGGCGCGGCTGGCTGGTCGGCCTGTGGTTCGCGCTGGCGGTGGGCTCGCGCTTCACCGTGGTGATGGCGCTGCCGGTCGTGCTGTGGTGGGTGTGGGACGGTTTTCTCGCGCGCGAGCGGCGCCCGCGCGAGCTGCTCTCCGCGCTCGTCGCGCTGGCGCCGTTCGCGCTGCTGTGGGTGGCCTACAACGAGGCCCGCTGGCACGTCCCGTGGGACGCCGGGCACACGATCTTCTACCACCAGGACCCCTACATGGGCTCCGCGACCGGCTCGCCGTTCGGCCTGGGCAACGTGGTGGTGCAGCTGTGGTCGTTCTTCGTCCAGCCGCCGCAGTTCCAGGCCGACTACCCCTACGTCGTGCCGCTCGCGGTCGGGACGGCGCTGTGGTTCACCAGCCCGGCGCTGGGACTGGCCTTCCTGGCCCGCGAGCCGCGCCGGCTGGTCGTTTCGCTCTGGCTGGCGGTGCTGCTCGTGGCCGGGCCGTCGCTGCTCTACTACGCCAACGGCGGCTCGCAGTTCGGGATGCGCCACGCGCTGGATTTCGAGCCCTTCGTGCTGGCCCTGATGGGCTTGGCGGCCCGCCGGGGACTGCCCGTGCTGGGGCGGGCGCTGATCGTCTGGAGCGCCGCCGCGGGCGCCTGGGGCTGCTGGTTCTGGAACGTCTTCCTGCGCCCGGGGCAATTGTGAGCCGCCCCATTCCCACTCCGGCCCGATCGTAACGGTTACGGTCCGGGCGCTTCCTGGGTACACCGCAGTGGCACTGCCGAGGAGGAACAGAACGGAATGGAAGAACGCAACGTAACGGTCGACCGCGACAACGGCGGATCGCTGGCGACCTTCAGCCTGGTCGCCGTGATCGTGGTCGTGGCCCTGATCGCGCTCTTCGTGTGGCAGCCCTGGAACACCAACGGGCCGACGCGCAGCACGACCGACACCACGCAGTCCAGCACGACGACGACGGGCGGCGCCGGCACCTCGTCGAACGCGTCCGGCGGCACGACCTCGGGCGCGACCAACTCCGGTGGAGGCACGCACTAACATGGAACGCACCGACAGAGACCGGGTCGAGACGCTCAAGGGCGACACCCACGACATGCTCGACGAAGCCAAGGAGCGCGTGAAGGCCGGCGGCGAGAAGATGAAGCGCGCCGTCGAGGGCGACAGCATGCCGCTGGGCGAGCGGATCGGCTCGCACGTCAAGGAGATGGGCCACGACCTGAAGGCCGATCTCGACCGCGGCAAGCGCGACGTGCGCGACAGCGCCGCGCGCACCGAGGACGGCATCTAGCCGCCGTTCGCCGGCACTGAGCACGAAGACGCCGGACCGGCTGGCCGAGTACGCGCGCAAGCGCGATTTCGCGGCCACGCCGGAACCGAAGGGCGAGAAGCGGAGCGCGTCCAAGCGGCTCCGCTTCGTCGTGCAGGAGCACCGCGCGACGCGGCTGCACTGGGATTTCCGCCTCGAGGCCGACGGCGTGATGCCGTCGTGGGCGGTCGCCAAGGGGCCGACCCTGGTGCCGCTCGAGAAGCGGCTGGCGATGAAGACCGAGGACCACCCGCTCGACTACCGCACCTTCGAGGGCGTGATCCCGGAGGGCAACTACGGCGCGGGCGAGGTGATCGTCTGGGACGCCGGCACCTACGCGCTGGCCGAGGGCGACGACCCGGCGGCCGAGATCGCGAAGGGCAAGCTCAAGTTCGTGCTCGCCGGCAAGAAGCTGCGCGGGCTGTTCACGCTGGTCAAGATCAAGCCGCGCGAGGGCGAGCACGGCGAGCCGTGGCTGCTCTTCAAGGACCACGACCAGTACGAAGACCCGGCCTGGAAAGTGGAGGAGCACGCCGCGAGCGTGAAGAGCGGCAAGACGCTCGCGCAGCTCCAGGCGGCGCGCAAGGACGCCCCGATCTGGAAGAGCAACCGCGCCGCCTCGGCCGACGGCACCGCGGTCAAGCGCGCGGCGCGCGCCAAGGCGGCCAAGGCCGATCCCCTGCCGCGCGACGCGAAGCCGATGCTCACCACGCTGGTCGACGCGCCGTTCGACGACCCGCGCTGGCTGTTCGAGGTGAAGTGGGACGGCTACCGCGCGCTGGCCGTGGTCGAGCACGACGGCGTGACGCTGACCTCGCGCAAGGGCAACGACATGCTGCCGGGATTTCGCGAGATGGCCAACCTGCCGGCCGCGTTCCGCTCCCTGCCGGTCGTGGTGGACGGCGAGCTGTGCGTGCTCGACGCAAACGGCCGGCCCGACTTCCAGGCCCTGCAGCAGCGCGAGAAGCCGC
>JASLGJ010000468.1 GCA_030150085.1 Candidatus Elarobacter sp.
GCAGCACCAGCAGCACCACCGCCACCCCGGCCAGGGCTCCGATCAGGCCCGCCCGCGAGAGGGTCAGCACGTCGGTGGCGGCGGCCAGGGCCAGCACCGCGAGCAGCAGCCGGTCGCGGTGGACCAGGGCCCGCGCGACCAGCACCGGGATCGCCACGTCGAAGTAGCCGGCGAGCTGGTTGGGGCCTTCGAGCGCGCCCGCGATGCGCGGGAAGGGCCGGCCGTGCAGAAAGATCCCGTTGTGCGCGCCGAGCAGGTACTCGGCCAGCGCCGAGACCGAGACCAGCACCACCGCCAGCTCGAAGGCGCGCCAGAAGGGCCGGTCGTCGGGGTCGCTGGCGAAGGCCACGACCGCGCCCAGGAACAGCACCAGGTACTCGCCGTCCTTGGCCGCCTCGCGCGCGACCTCGGGCACGTGCTGGGCGTGCAGCACGGACAGCCCGACCGCGGCCAGGGTCAGCCCGAACGCGCCCAGCAGCATGGCCCGCACCGGGAACGTCCGCAGCGAGGCCAGGTCGGTCCGCCCCAGCAGAAGCGCGGCGAACAGCCCGACCAGGCCGGCCTTGAGGGTCGTCATCGTGGTCGGCCCGACGTAGCGCGCCAGGTCGAACGGCGCCAGCACCAGCAGCGCGGCCACCCCGAAGGCCGGCCGGCGCCGGGTCAGCAGCCCCACCCCCAGCGCGCACAGGACGTAGACGAGCGCGCTCCAGACGTCGACCGGCACGTGCGCCGGGTGACGCAGCGTGACGGTCAGCGGAGCGAAGGTCACGAGAGCGGGATCAGCTCGCGCGAGCGGCGCCGGAGCAGCACGTCGATCACCAGGTGCAGCTCGTCGGAATCGACCAGGCGGGCCAGCCCGAGGAACACGAAGGCCCCGAACAGCAGGTGCTCGCCCAGGTTCACCACCCGCGCGAAGGTGGTCGTGAGGTGCGGCTCGTGGGCGGTCTGGACGATCACCAGGGCCAGCCCCATCACGCCCGCGCAGGCCCCGACCTTGAGCAGCGAGACCAGCACCGGGCGCAGCTCGAAGCCGTCCAGCGCGCGGTGCGCGGCGATCATCAGCGCGACCGTCTGGGCGGTCTGCGAGACGGCGTTGGCCAGCAGCAGCCCGCGCGAGCCCAGGCTCGGCAGCCAGAGCAGCGAGAGCACGACGTTGAGCGCGACCGTGGCGACCGAGATCGCGATCGAGGTGCGGATCAGGTCGCAGGCGTACAGGCAGCGGCTGAGCACGACGTTGGCGGCCAGCGCGACCAGCCCGACCGCGGCGAAGGGCAGCAGCTGCGAGCAGACCACGGTCGCCTCGGCGGTGAACGCGCCGCGCTGGAACAGGGTCTGCACGATCGGCCCGGCCAGCAGGCACAGCCCCAGCGCCGAGGGCAGGGTCAGGAAGACCACGATCCGCAAGCCCAGCGCCGCGCTGCGCCGCATGGCGGCCTTGTTGCGGACCGCGAACTGGCTGGCGAAGAGGGGGAAGATCACGGTCGCGATGGCGGTCACGAACAGCTGCTGCGGAAAGCCGACGATCTTGACCGCGTAGTTCATCCCGGCCAGCGTCCCGGTCGCCAGCCCCGAGGCGAAGAAGCGGTCGAAGAACAGCGCCAGCTGGCCCGCCGCCGAGCCGATCGCGATCGGGCCCAGGACGTGCAGCAAGCGCAGCAGCCCGGGGTGGCGCAGGTCGACGGTCAGCCGGAAGCGCCCCAGGGCCAGGAACGAGGGCAGCATCGCGATGAGCTGCACGAAGGCCCCGGCCAGCGCGCCGAAGACCAGCGCGTAGCCGCCCCAGCGGGGCTGGGCCAGCCACACGCAGGCGATGATGCACAGGTTGGCCACGAAGCCCTGCAGGGCCGCGCCGCCGAAGCGGTGGTAGGCGTTGAGCAGCGCCGCCACCACCCCCGACAAGCTGGTGGCGACGATGGTCGGCATCAGCCAGCGGGTCATCGCGACCGCGGTCTGGGCGTGGTCGTGCGGGAAGCGCGCGATCTGCGGGACGTACCAGGGCGCCAGCCACGCTCCGGCCACGGCCGCCAGGCTCAGGGTCAGCGTGACCGCGACGATCACCGTCGAGGCCAGCGACCAGGCCGCGTCCTCGCGGTCGGTGCTGACGTAGTCGGAGAACAGCGGCACCAGCGCCGTCACCAGCGCGCCGTTGAAGACCCCGAACAAAATGGTCGGCACCACCGAGGCGGCCAGAAACGCGTCCAGCTCCCACGAGGTGCCGTAGAACTTGGCGTAGACCACCTCGCGCACGAAGCCCAGCAGCGTCGAGGCCAGCGTGGCACCCATGACGAGGATCGTCGAGCGGGCCAGCCGGCGCGGGGTACGGCGCTCGGCGACGAGGGCGAGGTGAGGCTGCTTAATGCGCTCCCACTCCTCGTACGACGGCCGGGATCGTCCGGGCGACGATCACCAGATCGTACCAGGGCGACCAGGCGTCGATGTAGGCGTTGTCGAGCGCCATCCACTCGTCGAACGAGATGTGCGAGCGGCCCGAGATCTGCCACAGGCAGGTCACGCCGGGCTTGACGACCAGCCGCCGCAGGGCGTAGGCGTCGTAGTGCGCGACCTCCTCGGGCAGCGGCGGGCGCGGGCCGACGATCGACATGTCGCCCAGCAGGACGTTGACGAAGTTGGGCAGCTCGTCGATCGAGCTGCGCCGCAGCAGCGCGCCCAGGGCGTGCAGCCGGGGGTCGTCGCGCATCTTGAAGACCGGCCCGTCGACCTCGCTGAAGCGGCGCAGGTCGGGCAGCATGGCGTGCGCGTCGCGCACCATGGTGCGCAGCTTGAACATCCGGAAGCGGCGCCCGTTCAGGCCCACCCGCTCGTGGCCGTAGACCGGGTTGCCGCCGCTGACCAGCACGATGCCCAGCATGGCGAGCAGGACGATCGGCGCGGTCAGGACCAGGATCGCCAGCGCCAGGACGATGTCGATGGCCCGCTTGGTGGGGTGGTGCCAGGCCGGCCGGGCGGGCTGCTCCCAGGCCGTCTCCCAGGTCTCGGCCCGCGCCGCGGCGCTGCGAATGAGCTCGACGACGGTCATGACCCGCCGGAGCCGAGCAACGCCTCGATCCGCTCGCCGACGTAGCCCAGGCCCTCGATCACGCCCAGCTCGCGCCCGGCCCCCGCGCCGCCGCGGTACTCGAGGTAGGGCACGAACTCGCGGGTGTGGTCGCTGCCGGGGTGGGTCGGGTCGCAGCCGTGGTCGGCGGTGAAGATCAAGCCGTCGCCCGGGCGGATGAGGTCCATCAGCTCGGGGATGCGCCGGTCAAGGCGCACCAGGGCCTCACCGTATCCGCGAACGTCGCGGCGGTGGCCGAATTTGGTGTCGAAGTCGTTCAAATTGACGAACACGAGCCCGTGGTCCGTAGAAGCTGAGAGAGCAAGTGCGCGGTCGATCGCCTCGCCGTTGTCGGCGACGCGAACGGATGACGTGATTCCGTGCCCGCTGAAGATGTCACAAATCTTCCCGACAGCGTGCACGGGTACACCACCGTTTTCCAGCCGGTCCAGGACCGTCGGGGGCGGTGGGATCGCGTAGTCTCTACGATTCGGCGTGCGGCTATAGTTCCCCGGCGACCCAATGAAGGGCCGGGCGATGACCCGGTTGACCTCGTGGGGCGGGACGAGCATGGCCCGAGCCCGCTCGCACCAGTCGTACAGGGTATTGAGAGGGACGGTCTCCTCGTGGGCGGCGACCTGGAACACCGAGTCGGCCGAGGTGTAGAGGATCGGCCGGCCGGTGCGCTGGTGCTCCTCGCCCAGCTCGGCGATGATCTCGGTCCCCGAGGCGGGGACGTTACCCAGCGGCGGCTTGCCGACGATGGCCGTGAACGCCTCGACCACCTCGGGCGGAAAGCCCTCGGGGTAGGTCGGGAAGGGCACCTCGGTGACGACCCCGGTCATCTCCCAGTGGCCGGTGATCGTGTCCTTGCCCTTGGAGCGCTCGCGCAGCCGGCCGACCGCGGCCAGCGGGGCCGAGACGGCGGACAGCCCGCGCACCCCGGTCAGGTGGCCCAGGCCGAGCCGGTCGAAGTTCGGCAGCGCGAGGCCGCCCAGGGATTCGGCGACGTTGCCGATCGTGTTGGCGCGCGGGGCGTCGTGGTACGCCGCCGCATCGGGCAGCGCGCCGACGCCGGCGGAGTCCATCACCAGGACGAGTACTCGCGGCATTTCGGCCTGCTGCGTTCAATTCGGCGCAGGACCGCGCCTCCCGCGAAGGGGAACTGAGCCAGCCCGTATGCGTGTCGCCGCCCTCACCGCGCTCGTGTGCGCCTTCGTCGCGAGCGCGATGACGCGCGCCGCGGCCGCCCCGCCCACCAGCCTGGACATCACCGCCCGGCAGGTGGCCTACTTCTCGAACCGTTTCATCGTCACCGCCGACGGCAACGTCCGCGTCCGCCTCTCCGACGGCACCGTCGTGCGCGGCCAGACCTTCGCCATGGACCTCAAGCTGAACCGCTACCTGATCGCGGGCGACGTCCACCTCGACGGGCCGGCGGTGCACGAGGTCGGGGCGGGCTTCGCGGGATACCCCGACCTGGACCGCTCGTACTTCCTGCCCGCGTCGGGGACGCCCGACCGCTGGACCTACTTCGGGCTGGACTGGGCCCACCCGCAGCTCGGGCGCGAGCAGCCCGGCGACGCCTTCTTCATCCCCGACCTGAGCGCCGAGCGGCCCTACATCTATGCCGACGGGGTGCGGATCGTCCCCCGCACCGACGCCCTGTTCGACGTCGCGCGGGTCCGCACGGCGGGCGTGTTCCTGCCCGTGCCGCGCTACGTGGTCAACTTCTCGTCCAACTCGCACTTCTACGAGAACGCCTTCGCCGGCGCGCGGCTCGACGTCGGGGTGCCGTTCAACGGCTCCGAGCACAGCCTGAGCGCGCTGCACGTGCGCAACGACGCCTTCAACGGGACCTACCTGGCCTTCGACCAGCACTTCGTCTGGCCGCGCGACTACGTGGTCGTCTCGGTCGACCCGCTGACGCAGGAGCAGCGCCAGTACAACCTGGTCGCCTTCAAGCACTTCTCGCCCAACCTCGAGGCGCGCGTGTTCGGCCAGCTCTCCGAGGCCCAGGCCGGGATCATCAACCGGCCCGACAACGAGGCCGGGTTCTTCGAGATCCAGCTCAACGCCGCGCTGCGCCACTCAGGCCTGAGCTACACCCAGGACAACTACTACCAGTACCTGCTCGGGATCGGGCCCAACGACCCCGACACGCGCCACCGCGAGCACCCCACCCAAGGGCTGCTCTCGTGGACCGGCAACGAGAGCTATCTGGGCCGCGGCCGGGTCGCCTCGCTGCTGCGCTTCCGGCTGCGCAGCGGGATCGGCTACGCCCACGACGTCAACGGCGAGGGCGGCTACCCCAACCTCCAGCCCGGCCCGCCCGACAACGTCTACCACTTCGCCGGGGCGACGCTCTACGCGCCGGTCATCCCGCTCCCGCACCAGTTCAACCTGAACCTGAGCGGCGACAAGCAGCGGACCTGGTACTCCGAGCCGCACCACGTCGACCTGACCACCACCCGGGCCGCGCTCTCGCGCACCGACGTGCGCCTGCACCTCAACTACTACGCGGCCTACGAGGTCCGCGCCACGGGCGACTACTGGGGCAGCCAGCAGCTCGCGGCCTATCCGCCCGCGGGCGACACGGCGATCACGCCGTTCGGCACCTACACCGGCCAGAGCGCGTTCCGCGGCTTCGCGACGAGCCGCTCGCTGACGACCGCGCTGATCTACACGCCCACGCCGTACTTCGCGCTCAACCTGGGGCTGGCGCGCTTCTACGACTCGCCCGCGCCGGTGCCCGGGCTCTACGGCCAGCCGCCGGTGCAGTTCACCGGCGACCTGCGGGTGCGCTTGGCCAAGCAGGTCCAGCTCGACCTGACCCGGTCCTACTACTTCAACTTCGCGAACGAGCGGTGGACGCCGCAGTTCGGAATCCAGTTCTCACCGTGACGATGCGCCATCTGCTCTCGCTCCTCGCCGCGCTGGCCGTGGCCGCGCTGGCCCTGCCCAGCCTGGCCCAGCAACAGACCCTGCTGCGCTTCTCGGGCCAGCTCCTCGACGTGCGCGGCGGCTACGTCTACTTCACCACGGGCGACGCGTTCAAGGTGGTCGATAACGTGCGGCTGGCCGACTACGACACCGGCAAGCCGACCACGCTCCAGCCGCGCGCCAAGCTGTTCGCGCGGGCGGTCTTCGACCCGGCCACCAAGCAGGTCGTAGAGCTGGACCTGACCGCGCACCGCATCCCGCCCGACACGGCCTACCAGGCCGCCAAGGCCTACGCGGTCGCCAAGTCGACCGTCCAGCCCGCGCCCGAGATCGTCGGCATCCCGCTGACCGGCAAGGAGGTGCCGGTCTCGTTCGTGGTCACCGTCCCGCCCACCACGCCGCTCCAGGCCGACGTCTACATCAGCACCGACGCCAGCGGCTGGAACCCCCAGGCGATCAAGCTCGACCGGGTCGACGGCGCGCGCTACCGCGCGGTGCGGCGCTTCGCCTCGGGCACGAAGTTCGTCTTCCGCGTCACCCGCGGCTCGTGGAACTCCGTCGAGCGCAACGAGAGCGGCCTCGAGCCGCCGCCGCACCCGTTCTTCGTGCGCGAGACCGACGCCCAGTCGGCCGCGGTGACGGTCTACAGCTGGTCGGACGACCGCCCCAACGCGCCGCAGGCCGCGCCGGGCGCGATCCCGACCCCGTTC
>JASLGJ010000487.1 GCA_030150085.1 Candidatus Elarobacter sp.
GTTGCGCTCGACCCGCAGCGGCAACCCGAGGTCGGGTGCGAGGCGGGCGAACCACGCGCCGGAGCAGAGCGCCAGCCGCTCCGCCTCGACCACCTCGCCGCTCGCCAGCGTGACCCGCACGCCGTGCTCGCCGGCGTCCCAGCCGGCGGCCGGCGTCTCGAAACGCAGCTCCGCGCCGTCCTCCGCCGCCAGCGCGAGCTGCGCGCGGATCGCGGCCTCGGGGAAGACCGCGCCCGCCACCGCCTCGTACACCCCCACCTCGTCGGCGCGCGGGCGCAGCATCGGAAAGCGCCGCCGCAGCTCGGCCGCGTCGTAGAGCGCGTGCGCCAGCTCCCACTGCCGCGCGCTGACCAGCGCGCCCGCCACCACCGGCGTCTCCGGCCGGCCGACGAAGATGCCGCCCGTGCGGGCTCGCAGCATGCTGCCGGTGCGTCCTTCGAGCGCGTCCCACAGCGCGTAGGTGCGGCGCAGCAGCGGCACGTACGCCGGCGACTCGAAGTAGGCTTGGCGGATCATCCGGGTCTCACCGTGCGACGAGCCCAGCGCGTGGGCGGGGCCGAACCGCTCCAGGCCGAGCACGCGCAGGCCGCGCGCCGCGGCGTGCGCCGCCACCGCGCTGCCCATGCCGCCCAGCCCCAGGACGATCGCGTCGTACCGCATGGCGCCCGGCTTCGGCCGTGTGCCGCCGCTCACCGCTTCGCGCGCGGGTGCGCCAGCGTACTGACGCGGCGTCCGCGGCCGAGGTAGGATGACGGGCCATGCAAGACGACGTTCGGGCGACGGGCGTGACGGAGGCCGCGGCATCGCTGTGGCTGGGGCGCCGCATCCGCATGCTGGACGCGGGCGGCGGCGAGCTGTGCTGCGGCTTCTTGAGCCACGTCTCGTCGCGGCGCGCCTTCGTGCTCCAGGACGCGGGCGGGCGAGTGTCCGGCAGCATGCGCACCGTCGCCCTGACCGACGTCGGCGTGATCGTGCCCGAGGTGGATTCAGCGTTCCGCTGAATCCTTCGCGTTCGGCCTGCGGCCGAGCCGCCGTCGTACGTCGGGCGAGCCCGACGTACTCCTAGCGCACCAGCACCGCCCCGGCCGGACCGGCCAGCACCTCGCCGATCACGACCGCGTCCGCCAGCTCGGCCAGGACCCGCTCGGCCCCGGCCGGCGGGATGGCGATCAGCAGCCCGCCCGAGGTCTGGGCGTCCGACAGCACCGTGCGCAGCGCGGCGCTCACCCCGTCGGCGTACGCGGCGAAGCGGGCGTGGTCGGCCAGGTTGTCCTGGCTGCCGCCCGGCACGACCCCCTGCTCGATCAGCTCGAGCACGCCCGCGAAGAGCGGCACCCGGGCCGCGTCGAGCGCCAGCGCGACGCCCGAGGCGCGCGCCATCTCGCCCCCGTGCCCGACCAGGCCGTAGCCGGTGACGTCGGTCGCGCCGTGCACGCCGTGGGCGAGCATGGCGGCGGCGGCGCGGTCGTTGAGGCGCGCCATCGCGGCGATCGCGGGAGCGAGCTCGCCCTCGCCGATCAGGTCGCGCTTGCGCGCGGTGGTGAGGACACCCGTCCCGACGGGTTTCGAGAGAAGCAGCAGATCGCCGGGACGGGCTCCGCCGTTTGTAACGACCCGGTCCGGGCGAATGGTTCCAGTGACCGCCAAGCCGTACTTGGGCTCGTCGTCCTTGACGGTGTGGCCGCCGAGGATCACCACCCCGGCTTCGGCCGCCACGGCCGCCCCGCCCTCCAGGATGCGGGCCAGGATCTCGGTCCCCAGCTCCTCGACCGGAAAGGCCGCGATGTTGAGCGCGGTGAGCGGCCGCGCGCCCATCGCGTAGATGTCGCTGAGCGCGTTGGCGGCGGCGATCCGCCCGAAGTCGTACGGGTCGTCGACGACGGGCGTGAAGAAGTCGACGGTCTGGACCAGGGCCAGATCGTCGCTGAGCCGGTACACGCCGGCGTCGTCGCTGGTGGCGTGGCCGACCAGGACGTTCGCGTCCGTGACGGGTGGCAAGCGGCGCAGGACCTGCGCCAGGTCGGCGGCGCCGACTTTACTCGCTCAACCCGCGCACGACGAATAGGCGGTGAGACGAATGCGGCGCCCGGGGGACTCCATGCCCGCCGAATACAACATCGCACGACGAACGTCCGCCGGAGTAGACCGTGTCCAAGAACCTGCTGTTCATCCCAGGTCCCGTGACCATTTCCGAAACCGTGCTGGCCGCCGCGGCCAAGCCGATGATCGACCACCGCGGCCCCGAGTACAAAGCGCTGCTGGGGCGCCTGGCGGCGCGCTTGAAGCCGGTGTTCGGCACCGAGCGCGGGGAGGTGCTGGTGCTCGGCTCGTCCGGCACCGGCGGGCTGGAAGCCGCCGTCGCCAACCTGTTCGGCCCCGGCGACCGGCTGCTGGCGTGCCCGATCGGCGTGTTCGGCGAGCGGTTCGCCGCGATCGCGCGCACCTACGGCTGCGAGGTCGAGGTGCTGCCGACGCCCTGGGGCGGCGCGGTCGACCCGGCCGCGCTGCGGGCCCGGCTGGCGGCCGACACCGAGCGCCGCATCACCGGCATCCTGCTGACCCACAACGAGACCTCGACCGGCACCCAGAACGACATGGCCGCGCTGGCCGAGGCCGTTCGCGGGCACGGCGCCTACGTGCTGGTCGACTCGGTCAGCGGCCTGGCGGCCAGCGAGTTCCGGATGGACGCCTGGGGTTTCGACGTGGTCGTCGCGGCCTCGCAGAAGGCGCTGGCCGCGCCGCCCGGGCTGTCGATGGTGGCGGTCGCACCGCGCGCCTGGGAGCGGATGGAGCGCGCTTCCGCCCCGCGCTACTACTTCGACCTGCGGACGGCGCGCGAGTTCGCCGCGCTCGGCCAGCCAGCGTGGACGCCGCCGGTCTCGATCGCCTTCGCGCTCGACGCCGCGCTGGATCTCTACGAGGAAACCGGCCCCGAGGCGGTCTGGGAGCGCCACGCCCGCTATGCGCGGGCGATCCGGGCCTTCGCGACCGCGCACGGGCTGGAGCTGTACTCGCGCGAGGGCGCGCACTCGCTGACCGTCGTCGCGATCCGCATGCCCGAGGGCATCGACGGCGACGCGATCCGCAAGACGCTGCGCGAGCAGCGCGGGATCGTGATCGGCGGCGGCCAGAAGGAGCTCAAGGGCAAGCTGATCCGCATCGGAACGATGGGCGACCTGACGCAGACCGACGTGCTGGGCGCGCTCGGCGCGGTCGAGATCGCGCTGCTCGAGGCGGGCGCGCCGCTTCACGCCGGGGTCGGCGTGCAGGCCGCGCTGCGCGTGTTCCTCGACGCGGAGCAGCCGGCGGCGGTCTGAGCTGAGCCAGCCCGCCGCCTTTTACGAGCGGAGCGGCACCGACCGCTTCGTTCCGTCCGCCGCGACGACCAGCCCGTGGGACGAGCGGATGCAGCACGGCAGCCCGCCGACCGCGCTGCTCGCGCACGCCTTCACCGAGCGTCACCCGCGCGGCGACGTGCGCATCGCGCGCATCGCGGTCGACTTCCTGGGCGCGATCCCGCGCCAAGAGATGACCGTGCGCACGCGGGTGGTGCGGCCCGGGCGACGGATCGAGCTGCTCGAGGGAGTGCTGGAGAGCGGGGGCCGCGAGGTGGTGACCGCGCGTGCCTGGCGCATCGCGGTGCAGCCCGCGGGCAGCGTGCCGCCCGGCGTGACGCCCGACGACCCGGTGCCGGAGCTGCCGGGCGAACAGCCGCAGCAGGACTTCTTCGGCCTGCGCGAGTGGGGCTACGGCCAGGCCATCGAGTGGCGCTTCACCAGCGGCGGGTTCGGCGCGCTGGGCCGCGCGGGCGCCTGGACGCGGGTGCGCATTCCGCTCGTGGCCGGCGAGCCGCTCGGCGCGCTGGAGCGGCTGCTGCTCGTCGCCGACTCGGCCAACGGCATCAGCGCCGAGCTGCCGATGCGCGCGTGGCTGTTCGTGCCGCCCTCGCTCTCGCTGGCGCTGCAGCGCTACCCGGTCGGCGAGTGGACGTACATGGACGCCCGCACGACGCTCTCCGGCGACGGCCTGGGCGTGACCAGCATGCGCTACGCCGACCGCGAGGGCACGCTCGGCACCGGCAGCCAGGCGCTGATCGTCGAAGCGCGCTAGCGTGCGCCGCGCGCCGGTGCCGGCCTGGGCGCGGGCAGCGTGGCGTTGGCCGGCAGCGTGGGAAGCGGCTGCGGGCTCGGAATCGAGAGGATCGGCGGTCCGGGCAGGGCCGTCGTGCCCGGCGCCACCAGGTGCGGGGTCACGACGATGATCAGCTCGTTGCGCGAGCTGGTGCGCTGCTCGTTGCGGAACGCGCGCCCGACCAGCGGCACGTCGCCTAGCAGCGGGATCTTGGTGTTCGTGCGGGTCTCGTTCTCCTGGATCAGGCCGCCGATCACGAGCGTCTCGTTGTCGCGCAGGTGGACGGTGGTCTGGGTGTCGCGGGTGCTGATCTCCGGCACGCCGGCGGCGCTCAGGCCGAGCAGACTGTTGACGACCGGGTGCAGCGCGACGGTGATCCCGCCCGCCGTGTCGACCAACGGGGTGATGTCGAGCGTCACGCCGGTCTGGAAGCTCTGCGTGATGTCGAGCGTCACGCCGGTCTGGAAGCTCTGCACCTGCGTGGTCGCGATCGTGCCCGCGTTGCCAGCGGTGGTGGTGAGGATCGAGAGCGTGTCGCCGGCGCGAATCGTGGCGGTGCGGCCCGAGAGGGTGGTGATGCGCGGGTCGGCGAGCACCCGGCCGCGGCCGCTGGAGATCGCGAGGTTGAGCTGCGCGGTGAACGAGAGCGGCGTGCGCGCGAAGGCTTGCAGCCGGCCGATGCGCGGGGTGGTGCCGCTCGCGTCCGGCGGCGGGGTCGTCTCGCTGTAGGTGGTGCTCAGCACGGTGCTGCCGAGCTGAACGCCCAGGTTCCGGGCCGCGTTCTCGTCCAGCTCGAGGACCTCGGTGTCGAGCACGACCTGCGGCGCGACGACGTCGACCTTCTCGATGAACTCGCGCGCGGTGCGCAAACTGGGCGGCGGACCGACCAGGGCGAGCTGGCCCGGGGTCGGCAGCGCGATCACCTTGACGTCGGGCGCGACGAGCTGCAGCGCCTGCGTCATCGCGGCGATCGCGTCGGGCGCATTCGCGGCTTGGCCCGGCACGGCGGACTTGAGCGTGACGAGCTCGGTGGTCGAGCCGGCCGCGGCGAAGCCGAGCCCAGCACCGCCGGGCGCACCCGGCGCGGGATCGAGCTGCGCGACGGCGTCGGCGATGCGCTGGTGCTGGGCGGCGGTGGCGGTGACCGCGAGCGCGTTGATCGCCGCGTCCACGCTCACCTCGGCGTCGCGGAAGCTGCGCCGCAGCAGCGCGGCGACCGAGCCCGCGTCGAGGCTGCGGATGCGGTAGATCTGCGTGTAGCGCGCATCGAAGGCCGGTACGTCGAGCTGCGCGACGAGCGCTTTCGCGCGCGCGACCGCCTCGGGCGGACCGACCAGCATGACGGTGCTGCCCGAGACCGATGCGCGCAGTCCGGCGACCTGCCGCGCGAGCG
>JASLGJ010000537.1 GCA_030150085.1 Candidatus Elarobacter sp.
GTGCGGTTCCTTTCTCGGGGCGCGCATCAGTACACCAGCTTTCCGATGCGGCCGAGGGCGGGCGGATTGCTCGGCTCGCAGAACCACAGCGAGCCGTCGGGCGCGACCGCGATTCCCTTTAGGACCAGCCCGGTCACGGGCGAGGCGTACTCGGTCACCGTGCCGCCGGTCGTGATGCGGCCGATCTTGTCCAGACCGCTCTCGGTGAACCACAGCGCGCCGTCCTGGCCGACCGCGATCCCGACCGGGGCGGCGTTGGGCGTGAGGGTCGGGAACTCGCCGGTGACCGAGAACGAGTTGGGCGAGAGCCGGCCGATCTTGCCCGTGCCGAACTCGGTGAACCACAGGTTGCCGTCGGGGCCGCGCACGATCTGCTCGGGAGTCGTGCCGGTGGTCAGGCTGATCTCGGACTGGGCGGTGAACAGGTTGGTGATGCGGCCGATCTTGTCGGTGCCCGACTCGGTGTAGTAGAGGTTGTTGTCGGGCGCGGTCGCGATCCCGTAGGGGGCGGAGTTGGCGGTCGGGATGCTGGTCTCGCCGGCCGTCCCCCCGCTGATGCTCTGGAAGCCCACCCGGCTGCTGCCGTTGGCGACGTACCAGATGTTGCCGTCGCCCCGGTCGACCAGCCCGTACGGGTTGTCGTTGGGCGGCGGCGCGAACAGCGTGCTGAACTCGGTGACGGTTCCGGTCGTCGTGGACTTGGCGATCTTGTTGGCGCTGAACTCGGTGAACCACAGGTTGCCGTCGGATGCGCCGATGATCTGCTGCGGGTTGGCGTTGGCGGTCGGAAGCGGGAACTCGGTCACCACCCCGGCCGGCGTGATCCGCGCGATGGCGTTGCCGGGCGACTCGGTGAACCACATGTTGCCGTCCGAGCCGGCGGCGATGAACTGCGGCCGGTTGCCCGCAGTCGGAATCGAGAACTGGTAGAAGGTCGGCCTCGGGGCGAAGGCCGTGGAGACGGTCGAGACCCCGGTCGCGGTCGCGACGATGCTCGCCGCGGTCAGCGTGCCGCCGTTGTAGGTCAGGGTCGCGGTCGTGCCCGGGTCGGGGATGGTGGTCGTCGAGAGGGAGAGCGTCCCGCCCTCGGCCGCGGCCGGGATGGTGACCGCGAGGCGGACCGGCGTGCTGTAGTCGCCCGGGCCGACGATCGTGTTGCCGTCGGCGTCCTTGGCCGCGACGTTGACGTTGACGGTCGCCGGCACGCCGGCGTTGGGGGCCGGATTGCTCAGCGAGAGCGTCAGCGACGCGACCACCCCGTTCAGGGTCGCCGAGACGGTGTTCGCGGCGGCCAGCACGATGGTCTTGGTGACCGACGCGCGGCTGAGGACGTTGCCCTGGCCGTTCTGCGTGTCGTAGGTCGCGAAGGCGAAGGTGTCGGTCCCGACCGGCGCGTCGATCACCAGCGCCGTCGCCGGCGCGTTGAGGTACTGCGGCACGCCGCCGTTGACGGTCACCGAGACGCTGCGCGCGGTGGCGGGGACGTAGCGCGGGTTACGGGCCGCGCCCTGCGCCGCCGAGCCCCAGTGCATGGTGAAGGTGACCTTGGCCGAGGCGGCCTGCTGCCCGCCGGGCGGCGTGCCCGTCGCGGGGGTGAGCGCCGAGCCGCCGCCGGAACAGCCGGCGATCAGCAGCGCGGTCGCGAGCGCGGCGATCGTCCGGCCCGCGGGACCGGGCCGAAGACGCTCGGACGAGAGGAAGCGCATACGCGAAAATCCTCGCAGATCGAATCAAAGAGAGAGTGCCCGGGTTGTACCGGCTCGGCCGGTCGGTTCCTCTCGGTTGCGAGGCGGCTGGACGTCGCAAAGCGCGCCCCAGCCGAAGCGGCCGGTTCTAGCCGAAGCGGCCGGTGATGTAGTCCTCGGTCCGCTTCTCGCGCGGGTGGGTGAAGATCTGGTCGGTCGGGCCGACCTCGACGATCTCGCCCAGGTGGAAGAACGCGGTGAAGTCCGAGATGCGGGCGGCCTGCTGCATCGAGTGGGTCACGATCACGACCGTGAACTGCTCGGTCAGGTGGCCGATCAGGTCCTCGATCTTCGAGGTCGCGATCGGGTCGAGCGCCGAGGCCGGCTCGTCCATCAGGATCACCTCGGGGTCCAGCGCGATCGCGCGCGCGATGCACAGGCGCTGCTGCTGGCCGCCCGAGAGGTCGAGCGCGGAGCGGTTGAGGCGGTCCTTGACCTCGTCCCACAGCGCGGCTTGGCGCAGCGCGCGCTCGGCGGTCGCGTCGAGCGCGCGCTTGTCGCGCTCGCCGTGGATGCGCGGGCCGTACACCACGTTCTCGTAGATCGTCTTGGGGAACGGGTTGGGGCGCTGGAACACCATCCCGATGCGGTGCCGGATCACCACGGGGTCGGCGTCGGGACCGTAGATGTCCTCGCCGTCGAGCAGCACCCGGCCCTCGACCCGCGCGCCGGGCGTGAGGTCGTGCATGCGGTCGAGCGCGCGCAGGAAGGTCGACTTGCCGCAGCCCGAGGGGCCGATCAGCGCGGTCACGTGCTGTTCCCGGATCGTCAGCGAGGCGTGCTTGATGGCCTGGAACGAGCCGTAGTAGACGTTGACGTCCTCGGCGACGAGCTTGTCGATCGTCTCCACCGGCGGCGACTGCGGCGTCTCGGTCACGAGGCTCTCCCGGTGAAGCGTTTGGTGAGCGCGCGCCCGGCCACCCGGGCGCCGACGTTGAACAGCAGAACCATCACCAGCAGCACCAGCGCCGAGCCGTTGCCGATCCGGTCCACGTCGGGCACGATCGACTCGGAGTGGGTGTACCAGAGGTGCACCGAGAGGGTCTCGGCGGTGCGGAACGGGTTGAGGTCGTAGGGGTTGTTGCGCGGCACCGACAGCCCGGCGGTGAAGATCAGGGCCGCCGTCTCGCCGAAGATGCGGCCCGCGATCAGCACCACGCCGGTGGTGAGCCGCCCGATCGCGCTGGGCAGCACGACCCGGGTGATGGTCTGCCACTTCGTGCCGCCCAAGGCCATCGAGGCCTCGCGCAGCGTGTCGGGCACGCTCGACAGCGCCTCCTGCGTCACCCGCATCAGCGCCGGCAGGTTCAGCAGGGTCAGCGTGAGCGCGCCGGCCAGCGCGTTGAAGTGCCACTTGAAGAAATAGATGAACACCAAGAGGCCGAACAGGCCCATCACGATCGAGGGGATCGTCGCCAGCGACTCCGCGCTGAACTGCACGATCCCGCGGAAGAGCCCCGGCCGGGCGTATTCCTGCAAATAGATCCCCGCGCTGACGGCGATCGGGATCGTGAACACCAGCGTCAGCACGAGGATGTAGAACGAGTTGTAGATCTCGGGCCCGATCCCGCCTCCGGCCTCGGTCTCCTTGGGCACGCCGAACAGGAAGGCGGGCGAGATCGCGCTCGCACCCAGGTAGATCATGTAGATCAGGAACGCGGCCAGCAGCAGGATGATGCTCGCGGCCATCGCCCACAGCACCACCGTCGCGGCGGCGTCGGCGGTCTTGCGGGCCCGGACGCTGCCGGTCGCGGCGACCCGGCGCGGCGGGACGCGCTCGAGCGCGGACTGCATCAGGCCCGCTTCCGCAGCGCGAAGCGCACGAGCACGATCAGCACCATCGCGATCAGCAGCAGCAGCAGCGCCATCGAGAACAGGCTGTGCTCGAGCAGCGAGCCCTGCGTCGCGCCCGGCATGTCGGTCACGATCTCGGTGGTCAGCGCGGCGGTGGGCGAGAACAGGCCGGTCACGATCTGGGTCGCGTTGCCGATCACCATCTGGATCGCCAGCGTCTCCCCGATCGCGCGCGCGATGCCCAGGATCAGCGCGACCGCCAGGCCGCTCGACGCGCTGGGCAGCAGCACCCGGGTGATGGTCTGCCAGCGCGTCGCGCCCAGCGCCATCGAGCCTTCCTTGAGCGAGGCCGGCAGCGAGCGGAACGCGTCCTCGCTGAGCGTGATGACGGTCGGCAGGATCATGATCGAGAGCACGATCCCGGCCGCCGCCAGGCCGAAGCCGCTGGGCGAGCTGGTGTGGGTGCGGATCAGCGGCACGAGCAGGGTCAGCCCCAGCCAGCCGTACACGACCGAGGGGATGCCGACCATCAGGTCGATCGCGGGCTTGAGGATCTGCGTCATGCGGCGCGGCGCGATCTCGGCCAGGAAAATGCCGACCGCGATCCCGAACGGGCCGCCGACCGCGATCGCGAACACCGTCACCGCCAGCGAGCCGATCACGAACACCGCCGCGCCCGGCTTGCCCGCGTCGACCGCGAAGGTCGGCGAGAACAGGAACGCGAGCGGCGAGACGCGGTCGACGAAGAACGTCTTGGTGCCCTCGACGCCCAGGTAGAGCAGCAGCGCCGCCATCGCGACGATGACGAAGCCGGCCGCGGCGCGCAGGCCCAGGACGGCGAGCCGCTCGACGCGCCGCGAGCGGCGGGCTTGCAGCGCGATCACGCTCAGCGGTCGCTCTCGCGGACCTTCATGTCGCCGATCGCGATGAAGCGGTTCTTCTTCACCAGGTCGGTGGCGTGGGTGACGTAGGCGATGAACGCGCCGACCTCGCCCCGCGGCGGCCCGTTGGTGTACATGTGCTCGTACGACCAGATCGGGTACCTGCCGCTCTGGATCGCCGCGGGCGCCGGCGCCACGCCGTCGACCGCGACGACGCTCACGCCCCCGCCGCCCGCGGCCAGGCCGCTGAGCGCGACGTAGGAGATCGCGCCCGGGGTCTGCTTGACGACGCTCACCGCGGTGCCGGTGGCGTCCTCGGTCAGGCCGCTCTCGCTGATCGCCGCGTCGCCCATGATCGTCTTGGCGAACACCGCGCGGGTGCCCGAGCTGCGCGGGCGGTTGACCACCACGATCTTCTGGTCGGGCCCGCCGAGCTGGTTCCAGTTCACCGCTTTCCCCGAGAAGACGTCGCGCAGCTGCTGTTTGCTCAAGCTCTTCACGCCCACGCTGGGGTGGGTGACGATCGCGAAGCCGATCACCGCGACCCGGTTGTCCACCAGCTCGGGGTGCCCCACCGCCGGGATGTCCGAGTCGCCGATGTCGACCGCCTTGGCCGCCACCTGGTTGATCCCGGTCGCCGAGCCGCCGCCAGAGACGCTGATCTGCACGTTCTT
>JASLGJ010000067.1 GCA_030150085.1 Candidatus Elarobacter sp.
CGAGCGCGAGCAGGGCGATCAGAGTCCGTACACCACGAGGGTCGGGACGCCGCTCGTGCCCCAGGTGAGGCGCGAGATGTTGCCCGAGGTGGCAGCGACGTACTGCGTCCCGCCGACCGCGTAGGTGATCACGCCGCCCGCGATCGAGCCCTGCGTCTGGCTCTGGTAGAGCAGCTTGCCGCTGGCGCTGGCGAACACCAGCAGCTTGCCGCCCATGTCGCCGGCCAGCGTGATGCCGCTCGCGGTGGGCGTGACGCCGGCCAGCATGGGCGTGCGCGAGACGTACTTCCAGCGGATCTTGCCGCTCGCCGGGTCGGTCGCGGTGAGCGCGCCCCTGGCCTGCGCGGCCGGATCGGGCTGCTGGGTGCCGGCCATGTAGAACTGGCCCGCGGTGTAGCGGGTCGAGCCGAGCTTGACCGTGCCGCACCAGTCGTCCATCGGGGTGATCAGCAGACCGTCCTTGCGGTCGTGGGCGGGTCCGCTCCACTCCGCGCCGCCCAGCGCGGCCGGGCACATGTGCGTCCCGGCGACGGTGACCGGAACGCGCGGATCGGTGTGGCGCACCTCGGGGGTCGCGTAGACGATCCGGTGCGTGCCGGTGTCGATGCCGTAGAGCTGGCCGTCCTTGCCGGCCGCGCCGAGCATGTGCCTGCCGTCCGCGGTATCGAACAGCACCGGCGGAGCGGCCATGTCCCAGTCGTGGACGTCGTGCGGGATCGTCTGCACGTACCACTTCATCGCGCCGCTGCCGGCGTCGAGCGCGACGATCGCGTTGGTGTAGAGGTTGTCGCCCTGGCGCACGCTGCCCGCGAAGTCCGGCGCCGGGTTGGAGACCGGGAGGTAGAGCGTGCCGCTGGCCGGGTCGAGCGTGTACGAGGTCCACAAGCCGCCGCCGCCCCTCTGCGCCGCGGCCGCGCTGGGCCAGCTCTTGGCGTTGGGATCGCTGCCGCTGGCGATCGTGGTGAAACTCCACTTCCGCTTGCCGTCGGCGGCGTCGAAGGCCAGCATGCGGCCCATCACGCCCCAGTCGGCGCCCGCCACGCCCTCGTACACCGTGCCGTTCCACGCGATCGGCGCGGCGCTGAGGAACTCGCCCTTGTCGCCGTCGCCGACCTTGACGTCCCACAGCGTCTTGCCGCTGCCCGCGTCGAGCGCGATCAGGTGCCCGTCGGGCGTGCCGCGCACGACCTTGCCGCCGCTCAGCGCGACGCCGCGGTCGACCGGGAACGGCTCGTGCTCCTTGGAGGTGTAGCGCGCGCGCCACTTGACGGCGCAGGTCTTGCCGTCGATGGCGTACGTGTCGTGCGCGGTCGGCACGTAGACGATGCCGTTCGCGACGAGCGGCTCGGCCTGGAACGCGCCCCGCTCGTCGAGCGTGCGCGAGCAGACCTGCTTGAGGCGGCCGGCGTTCCGGGGCGTGATCTGGGTCAAGCTCGAGAAGCGCGTGCCGCTCAGGTCGCCGTTGTACGTCGGCCAGTCGGCGCCCGCGCCCGCGCTCGCTTCGCTCGCGGGAGCGGGCGATTCGGTCGTCGTCGAGGTCGTCGAGTTGCCGCTGCACGCGGCAAGCGCGAAGCCGGCGGCGAGTGCCAGCGCGAGCGCGGCAGCCGCTCCTGGTCTGATCACACCAAGCATCCTCCCCGGCGGAAATCTCCCTACCGCTGCGATCGTGTCCAGCGGTGCGGCCGGTTCTCGCAGCGCGCTTTCCCATGCGCCGGCGCGATTCCGGCCGCCCGGCGTCACAGTCGCGCCTCAGTTGCCCGGCGCGGTGCCCGGCGAGCGGTACGTGTCCGCGGCGAGCAGGTACCCGAGCGAATCGTACTCGCGGCTGATCCGCTCGTCCTCGCGGAAGCCCAGCGACTCCAGGATGCGGCGCGACACGGCGTGCTCTTCGTGGACGGTGGCGATGACGTGCGAGAGCCCGCGCGTCTCGAAGCCGAAGGCGACGATCTCGGCCGCGAGCCGCCGGCCGTACCCGCGCCCCCAGTACGGCCTGGCGAGGTAGTAGACGAGCTCGTAGTCCTGCTTGCCGCGCCGCCGCTTGAGCTCGGCGTGGCCGGCGTACGCGCCGTCGATCTCGACCGCCCAGATGTGGAACGCCGGGTCGTTCGCGGCGATCTCGAGCCCGCGCGCGAACAGCGCCGCCGCGTCCGCTTCGCCGTAGGGCACGCCCGCGCCGACGTAGCGCATCGCCGCCGGATCGCCGAGCAGCGCGACGAAGCCGGGCTGGTCTTCGGGGCGGTACGGGCGCAGGCGCATCCGCGCGACGTGCGCCGAGCGCCTCGCCCGAACCTCTGGCGGGGGCGAACAGTAGCGGCGGCGCGCGAGCCCGAATACGCGCGGCCGATGGACGAACGGCAGCCCCTGGTACGCTTGGTCACCGCGGCGCACTTGCCCGATCTGCTGCCCGACGACCAGGAGCTGCTGCACGCGCTGCGCCGGCGCGGCGTCGCGACCGCGGTGGACGTGTGGGACGATCCGGCGGTCGACTGGGCGAGCGCGCCGCTCACCGTCGTGCGCTCGGTGCACGACTACCACCTGCGCCGCGACGCGTTCATCGCTTGGATCGACCGGATCGAACCGCTGACGCGCGTGTTCAACCAGCCCGAGATCATCCGCTGGAACTCGCACAAGTCGTACTTGCGGCGCTTCGCCGAGAGCGGCATCGCGATCGCCCCCACCGCGTGGGCGCGGCGAGGCGAACCCGCCGACCTGGGCGAGCTGATGGCCGCGCGCGCGTGGCCGGAGGTGATCGTCAAGCCGGCGGTCTCGGCCTCGGCGCACGGCACGCTGAAGGTCGGTCCGGCCAACCTCGCCGCGGGCCGCGCTCACCTCACCGCGCTGCTGCGCTCGGTCGACGCGCTGGTGCAGCCCTACCTGTACGAGTTCGAGAGCAAGGGCGAAACGTCGGTGATCTGGCTGGGCGGCGAGCAGACCCACAGCGTGCGCCGCCCGCCCGGCATCCACATCCCGCACGGCGCCATGCTGGGCCGGCCGTTCGACCCGCCCCAGGCCGAGCTCGATTTCGCCCGCACGGTGTACGAGCGGATCGCGCCCGAGCCGCTGTACGCCCGCATCGACGTGCTCGACACGCGCGCCTACGGCCTGTGCCTGCTCGAGCTCGAGCTGGTCGAGCCGGCGCTCTACCTCGGCCACTCCCGCGCGGTCGCCGACGCCTTCGCGGCCGCGGTGTGCCGGCTGCTCCCCTAGCCTACTTCGCGCAGTCCAGGCGCACCCGGAAGCTGGGGTCCTTGGTCGGGAAGTGCACGGCGGAGTTCGCGCTCGGGTCGACCGCGATCAGCAGCTTGACGGGCTTGGCGGCGGCGTTGGACGGCGGCGCGAAGCGCAGCGTCGTCTTGGCCCCGCCGCCCGGCGGCAGCTTCTTGTAGCTCAGCTCGCTGCGGTAGCTCTCGCGGGTCGCGTCGAGATCGAGGTTCTGCACGCTGCCGTCGTCGTAGGCCATGTCGATGCCCTGGCCGTTGACCTTGGCGAAGCCGCCGTCGGGCGCCGTCATGGCGTCCTTCGTGCCGTTGCGCACTTCGAGCGTGGCCTCGCTGCCGGTCGGCGAGACGTTGCTCACCCGCACCCGCCACACCCCGTCGAACAGCCACTGGTTCTGGCAGCCCTCGACCGAGACGCGCTGGTTGGTGCCGCCGGCCAGCGGCGGGGCCGCGGCGCGCGCGCCGGCCGAACCGGCCCCGGCGAGGACGAGGAGCAGCGCGCAGGACGCCGCGATGGTGTTTCGCATGCCGCCAGGGTCGCACGAACCGCTGCCGCGCACCAGGCGCGACTCGCACGAGTACCTCGCACGAATGCGCGAGCGCGCTCAGCGGTCGGCCTTCTCGCCGCGTGCTTCGTCCTCGCCGAGCGCTTCGGCGAGCGCGGCGCCGAGCGGCAGGGCCGCGCCGGCCGCGAGGTGGCGGCGCAGGCCGTCCTCGCCCAGCGCGGGTTCGAGCAGCGCCACGGTGCCGTCGTAGAGCGTCTGCTCGGTGAACTCGCGCGCCAGCCCGAACTCCCGGTAGAGCGCGTCGGACGCGCCCAGCAGGCGCGCGGCGCGCACCGCGTCGCCCTCGCGCGCGCGCACGCTGCCCAGGTGCTGCAGCGCGCACATGGCGCCCAGCGTCTTGCCCAGTCCGCGCCCCAGCTCCAGCGCCTCGCGCGCCGCGGCCTCCGCCCGCGCGAGATCGCCCAGCGCGAGCGCATAGGCCGCGACGTTGGTCAGCGCGCCGGCCAGGTTCGCCCCGTCCCGCTCGCGCCGGACGATTTCCACCACCTCCAGGCCGCGCGCCAG
>JASLGJ010000072.1 GCA_030150085.1 Candidatus Elarobacter sp.
GTACAAGCGGATGAAGTACAAGGGCATCATCTGCGAGAAGTGCGGCGTTGAGGTCACGCTCGCCCGCGTGCGGCGCGAGCGCATGGGCCACATCGAGCTGGCCAGCCCCGTCGCGCACATCTGGTTCCTGAAGTCGCTGCCGAGCCGCATCGCCATGATGCTCGACATGCCGCTGAAGGACATCGAGCGCGTGCTCTACTTCGAGCACTACATCGTCACCGAGCCGGGCCTGACGCCCCTGAAGCAGCACTCCCTCCTCACCGAGGACGAGTACATGCGCTACCAGGAGGAGTTCGGCGACGACAGCTTCACCGCCGAGATCGGCGCCGAGGCCGTCCGCAACCTGCTCATGGCCATCGACCTCGAGTCCGAGGCCGAGCGCCTGCGGGGCGAGCTGCTCGAGACCACCTCCGAGATCAAGCAGAAGAAGTACTCCAAGCGCCTCAAGATCCTCGAGGCGTTCATGGAGTCGGGCAACAAGCCCGAGTGGATGATCCTGACGGTCGTGCCCGTGATCCCGCCGGAGCTGCGCCCGCTGGTGCCGCTCGACGGCGGCCGCTTCGCCACGTCGGACTTGAACGACCTCTACCGTCGGGTCATCAACCGCAACAACCGCCTGAAGCGCCTGATCGAGCTGCGCGCGCCCGACATCATCATCCGCAACGAGAAGCGGATGCTGCAGGAGGCGGTGGACGCCCTGTTCGACAACGGCCGCCGCGGCCGCGTGATCACCGGCGCCAACAAGCGCCCGTTGAAGTCGCTCGCCGACATGCTGAAGGGCAAGCAGGGCCGGTTCCGCCAGAACCTGCTCGGCAAGCGCGTCGACTACTCGGGCCGCTCGGTCATCACCGTGGGTCCTGAGCTGAAGCTGCACGAGTGCGGCCTGCCCAAGAAGATGGCGCTGGAGCTGTTCAAGCCGTTCATCTACGCGCGGCTGGACGCCAAGGGCCTGTCGGGCACGGTCAAGCAGTCCAAGCGCATGGTCGAGCGCGAACAGGGCCAGGTGTGGGACATCCTCGAGGAGGTGATCCGCGAGCACCCGGTGCTGCTGAACCGCGCGCCCACGCTCCACCGCCTGGGCATCCAGGCGTTCGAGCCCAAGCTGATCGAGGGCAAGGCGATCCAGCTGCACCCGCTGGTCTGCGCCGCCTTCAACGCCGACTTCGACGGCGACCAGATGGCCGTCCACGTGCCGATCAGCCTGGAAGCCCAGTTGGAAGCGCGCGTGCTGATGATGTCCACCAACAACATCCTCAGCCCGGCCAACGGCAAGCCGATCATCGTGCCGAGCCAAGACATCGTGCTCGGCCTCTACTACCTCTCGCTCGCCCGCGAGGGTGAGCCGGGGCAGGGCAAGATGTTCGGTTCGCTGGGCGAGATCGACGCGGCGCTCGACGCCGGGTTCGTGACCGTGCACTCGAAGATCAAGGCGCGCTTCCAGGAGATGAACGCCGAGGGCAAGCTGGTCACCAAGGTGATCGACACCACGCCGGGCCGCATGAAGCTCGCGGCGTTGCTGCCGAAGCATCCGGAAGTCGGTCACCGTCTGGTCGAGAAGCCGCTCACCAAGAAGGAGATCGGCAACCTCATCGACATCGTCTATCGCCACTGCGGCCAGAAGGCGACGGTGATCTTCGCCGACCAGGTCATGGGCCTGGGCTTCAAGGAGGCCGCCAAGGCCGGCATCAGCTTCGGCAAGGACGACATCATCATCCCGGCCAAGAAGGCCGAGCTGGTGGCGGAGACCAAGAAGCTCGCCGAGGAGTACGAGCAGCAGTACGCCGACGGCCTGATCACCCGCGGCGAGAAGTACAACAAGGTCGTCGACGCGTGGGCCAAGGCCACGGACAAGGTCGCCGACGAGATGATGGGCGAGATCGCGACCAAGCGGGTGGACGACGCGTCCGGCCGCGAGCACGAGATCAACTCCATCTACATGATGGCCCACTCCGGCGCCCGCGGTTCGCAGGCGCAGATGAAGCAGCTCGGCGGGATGCGCGGCCTGATGGCCAAGCCCTCCGGCGAGATCATCGAGACGCCGATCACCTCCAACTTCAAGGAGGGGCTGACGGTGCTGGAATACTTCAACTCCACCCACGGCGCCCGTAAGGGCCTCGCGGACACGGCGCTGAAGACGGCGAACTCCGGCTACCTGACGCGCCGTCTCGTCGACGTGGCGCAGGACTGCATCATCACCGAGGAAGACTGCGGCACCACGCGCGGGATCACCCTGCGCGCGGTGGTCGAGGGCGGCGACGTGCTCGTCAGCCTCGGCCAGCGCATCCTCGGCCGCTCCGTGGCCGAGACGGTGAAGCACCCGGTCACGGGCGAGGTGATCGCCCCGGCCGACGCCTACGTCGACGAGATCCTCGCCGACGCGATCGAAAAGGCGGGCGTGCAGTCGGTGAAGATCCGCTCCGTGCTGATCTGCGAGTCCGAGGTCGGCGTCTGCGGCGCCTGCTACGGCCGCGACCTGGCGCGCGGCACGCGGGTGAACATCGGGGAAGCGGTGGGCGTCATCGCGGCCCAGTCGATCGGCGAGCCCGGCACCCAGCTGACGATGCGGACCTTCCACATCGGCGGCACCGCCAACGTGGCCGAGCAGTCGTTCTACGAGTCGGCCAACGAGGGCGTGGTGAAGTTCACCGGCGGCAACATCGTCAAGAGCCGCGAAGGCGACTTCATCGCCATGAACCGCAACATGCAGGTCGTGGTGCAGGTCGAGGGCAAGGACCGCGAGTCCTACAAGCTGCCCTACGGCGCGCGCCTGAAGGTGAAGGACGGCGATACGGTCAAGCGCGGCCAGCGCATCGCCACCTGGGACCCCTACACCACCCCGATCCTCACGGAAGTGGGGGGCGTAGTGCGGTTCGAGGACCTGGTCGAGGGCTTCTCCGTCCGCGAGGAGACCGACGAAGCGACCGGCATCGCCAACCGCGTGGTCGCCGACTGGCGCGCCACGCCCAAGGGCTCTGACCTGCGTCCGGCCATGGGCGTGACGCAGGACGGCGCCTACAAGAAGCTGAGCTCGGGCGGCGACGCGCGATACCTGCTTCCGGCGGGCGCCATCCTCAGCGTCGGCGACGGCGACGAGGTGAAGCCCGGCGACGTGCTCGCTCGCCTGCCGCTGGAAAGCGCCAAGACCCGCGACATCACCGGCGGCCTGCCGCGGGTGGCGGAGCTGTTCGAGGCGCGGCGTCCGAAGGACTGCGCGATCATCGCGGAGATGTCGGGTCGGGTCGAGTTCGGCAAGGACTACAAGAACAAGCGCCGGATCAAGATCACCCCCGAAGCCGACGGCGACGGCAACGTGGGCGAGCCGGTCGAGTTCCTGATCCCCAAGGGCAAGCACATCGCGGTGCACGACGGCGACATCGTCCAGAAGGGCGAGTACATCATCGACGGCAACCCCGATCCGCACGATATCCTGCGCATCCTGGGGATCGAGGCGCTGGCCGAATACCTCGTGAACGAGATCCAGGAGGTCTATCGCCTGCAGGGCGTGCCGATCAACGACAAGCACATCGAGACGATCGTGCGCCAGATGCTGCAGAAGGTTGAGATCCTGGACGCAGGCGACACCGGCCTGATCAAGGGCGACCACCTCGACAAGACCGAGGTCGACGAGGAGAACAAGAAGGCGGAGGCCCGGAAGGGTCGCCCGGCGCTGACCCAGGCGGTGCTGCTCGGCATCACCAAGGCGTCGCTGCAGACCCGCTCGTTCATCTCGGCCGCCTCGTTCCAGGAGACGACCCGCGTGCTCACGGACGCGTCCGTGCACGGCAAGATCGACACCCTGGAGGGGCTGAAGGAGAACGTCATCGTCGGCCGGCTGATCCCGGCAGGCACCGGCGCGAACCTGCGCTCCCTGCAGAAGATCGCCGCCAAGCGCGACGCCGCGCTCACCCAGCAACGCGAGGAGGC
>JASLGJ010000104.1 GCA_030150085.1 Candidatus Elarobacter sp.
GACACCGCGAGCCTGGTCGAGTGGCTGTACCGCGACCTCGCGGTACAGCCACTCGACCAGCAGCGGGCCCGGGTCTGGCGCCTGCCCGACGCGCGCTTGCTGGCTGGCTCGCGCCTGGCGCTGGTCGGGCTGGGCCGGATCGGAAGCGAGATCGCGCGCCGCGCGGCGGCCTTCGAGGTCGCGGTCACCGCGGTGACGCGCGGCGGGCTGCCCTCGCCGCTGGCCTAGCGCGTGCTGCCCCCCGAGCGCCTGCACGAGGCGCTGGCCGAGGCCGACCACGTGGTGCTGGCCCTGCCCGCGACGAGCGCCACCGAACGGCTCGTCGACGCGCGCGCGCTCCAAGCGCTGCGCCCGGGCGCGGCGCTGGTCAACGTCGGCCGGGCCGCCACGCTCGACCTCGACGCGCTGGTCGCCGCGCTGCGCGCGGGGCGCCTGCGCGGGGCGCTGCTCGACGTGCACGCGCAGGAGCCGCTCCCGCCCGACAGCCCGCTGTGGGACGTGCCCAACCTCTGGCTCACCCCGCACGGCGCGTACCGTTTTCCGGAAGAAGAGCAGGAGATCGCGCGGCTCTTCGTGATGAACTTGAGCGCGTTTCGAGCGGGCCGAGCGTTACGCGGCCTCATCCCCCGCGACGCTTCCTCGGAGGTGGCTTGATGGCGGTCTCGGCCCAGGATCTGTTCAACGTCGACGCGATCGTCGAGGAAGCGCGGCGCGGCCTCCCGCCCGACGCGGGCGACTTCATCTTCCTCGACGGCCTGCGCGTGCTGGCCGACTCCTTCGAGCGCGAGGCCGAGCTGAGCCCGAGCGGGCGGCGGGTGATCCACAGCTGGCTGGTCGGCGCGCTGCAGGTGCAGGAGCGGGTGCGCCGGCTCGTCGCCGAGCACCCCGAGATCGCGACGATGTCCGTCGGGCGGCCGGTGTTCATCATCGGCCTGCTGCGCACCGGCAGCACCTTCGCGCAGAACCTGTTCGCCGAGCACCCCGATCTGCGCTCGCCCGCGCTGTGGGAGCTGATGTCGCCGGCCGGGCCGCCCGAACGGGCCCAGCGCGACGCGCTGGCCTACGTCGAGGACTACTACCGCGACGCGCCGCAGCTGCCGGCGATCCACCCGATGGACGCCTTCCGGCCCGACGAGTGCCTGCGCCTGTTCAGCAATTCGTTCCGCAGCCGCGTGCACTGGATGCGCCACTACGTGCCCAGCTACGTGGACTGGCTGGAAGAGCAAGACCTGCACTCGGCCTACGAGTACCACAAGCTGCAGCTGCGCACGATCCTGTGGCGCATCCCGGGCGAGGTGCCGGTGATGAAGTGCCCGTTCCACGTCTGGAGCCTGGAGCCGCTGGCCGACACCTACCCCGAGGCGCGCTTCGTCTTCCTGCACCGCACCCCGGCGGTCACGATCCCGTCCACCTGCAGCCTCTCGACCGAGCTGCGCGCGGCGCGCGCCGAGCGGGTCAACCGGAACGAGATCGGGCGCTTCTGGCTGGCCCAGGTCGACGAGGCGCTGGACCGCGTCGCGCGGGCCCGCCGCACGGTGCTCGCGGACCGGCCGGTGCTCGACGTCGAGTACGCCGACCTGACCCGCGACCCGCTGGGCACGATGGCGCGCATCTGCGAGTTCATCGACGTGCCGCTCACCGCCGAGGCCGAGCGCGGCATGCGCCGCCTGGTCGAGGAGAACACCCTCAAGCAGCACGGCGAGCACCGCTACTCGGCCGAGCAGTTCGGCCTGGACTCGCGCGAGCTGGCCGAGCGCTTCGCCGGCGACCGGCGCGAGTACGCACCCTAACCTCCGTAATACGAAGGACGCGACATTGCCGGTGACAGACCTCGACACGTACGCGGGCCGCGCGCAGCGGCTGATCGACGCGGCCAACCGCGCCGCGCAAGCCGTTCCGCCCGAGCGGCGGGTGCGCGTCGGCATCCTCACGCCGCTGAGCGAGCCCGGCTTCCCGGTCGCGGGCGAGCTGATGGCGCGCGGCGCGGTGCTCGGCGCGCAGTACGTGCGCGAGCACGATCTGGCGGGAGACGGGCGGCAGTTCGAGCTCGTGCTCGAGAACGACCAGGCCGGCGCCGCCGAGGAGGGCATGGGGCGCTCGGCGGTCGGCGCGATGGCCAAGCTGGCGGTGTTCGAGAAGGTCGCCGCGGTGATCGGGCAGTGGCACCTGCGCACCACGCCCTGGGCGGTCGAGATCGCCGAGAAGTTCGGGGTGCCGATCTTCATCGAGAACGGCCACGACGCGATCACCATGCGGCAGTACCGCACGGTGTTCCGCTCGTACTTCTCGATCGCCGACCGGGTCCCGATGATGCTCGACTTCATCGCCGCGCAGGGCGCGCGCCGGGTCGCCGCGATCGCGCCCGACACCGTGTTCGGCGCGATGCTCTCCGACGCGGTCGAGGCCGGCGGCCGCGCGCGCGGCCTGGAGATGCTGCGCCTGGACTACCCGCAGCTCGCGACCCAGACGTTCCGCCCCTACCTCGAGCGGATCGCGGCCTTCGCGCCGGACTGGATCGTCAACCTGGGCGTGATGGCCAAGCCGACCGCGGTCGACATCATGCGCGAGGCGGCCGAGCTGGGGCTGCGCCCGCGCATCCCGATGATGCTCTCGTTCTCGTTCCCCAACAACTCCGAGGCGTTCTGGCAGGCCATCGGGGAGGCGGGCACGGGCGTCGTCTGGCCGGCGCTGGAGTTCCGCTCCAACTGGCCCGGCCTGACCGCCATCGGGCGCTGGCTGATCGAGCGCTACCAGGCCGAGTACGGCGCCTTCCCGCCCGACCCGGTGCTCAACGCGTTCACCGACCTCACCATCGTCGCGCAGGCGGTGGCGCGCGCCGGTTCGGCCGAGCGCGAGGCGATCGTGGCCGCGCTGGAAAGCGGGAGCTTCGACACCTGGCGCGGCCCGGTCGCGTTCGAGCGCGGGGCCGAGCACTGGCACCACAGCCCGCCCCCGATCCAGCTCCTGCAGTACCAGCGCGCGAACCAGACCTTCGAAGAGGCGGCGATCGTGTACCCGCCCGAGCGCAAGAACGCCGACTACCAGCCTCCCCAATCGGCCGCGCCGCGATGACCGCGTCCGCCGCGCTGGCGGCGGCGCTCGCGGCGCACGGCATCGAGCGCGTCTTCTGCGTCGCGGGGGAGAGCTTTCTGGGCGTGCTCGACGCGCTCTACGACCTGCCCGCGATCGGCGTCGTCACCTGCCGCCACGAGGGCTCGGCGGCCTTCATGGCGCTGGCCGACGCGAAGCTCTCGGGGCGGGCCGGGGTGGTGCTGGCCAACCGCGCGCCGGGCGCGACCAACGCCAGCATTGCGGTCCACTCGGCCAAGGAGGACGCCGCCCCGCTGGTGCTGGTGGTGGGGCACGTCAAGCGCGCGCAGCTCGGGCGGCGCGCCTTCCAGGAGATGGACTACGCGCAGAGCTTCGCCGACCTGGCCAAGGCGGTGCTGGTGCTGCACGACCCGCGCCAGGCCGGCGAGGTGACGGCCCGCGCGCTGCGCCTGGCCGAGGCCGGCACGCCGGGCCCGGTCGTGCTGGCCGTGCCCGAGGACGTCCTGCTGGCCGCCGTGCCCGACCCGCCGCCCATCCCGGGCCGCTTCGCCC
>JASLGJ010000122.1 GCA_030150085.1 Candidatus Elarobacter sp.
CCTCGTACGTGACGGCTTGGCCGGCCAGCGCCGGCGGAACCGCGACCGCGTGCCAGGCCGCGCTCACCGCGCCGCCGGTCTGGTTGAGCGCGATGGCGGTCGCGAGCGGAACGGCCACGATCGGGAAGGCCGGCGAGAGCGGGCCGAACGCGCTGCGCGCGGAGCCGGCCGCCGCGGCGACCGCGACGACGTAGCTCTCGCCGGGCGCGAACGCGGCCCCGCTCGCCAGCGCGACCGGCACGCCGGGCTGCGCCGCGGCGGCCACCTCGCCGACGACGACCGTCGGCGCGCTGGCGGCGTAGAGGCGCACGTCGTACGTGACGGCCTGGCCGCCGCTCACCGTCACCGGGTTCCAGTGCGCGAGCAGCGCGCCGCCGTCCCAGCTCAGGCTCGCGCCCTGCGGGACCGGGACGTCGAGCGGCGTGATCGCGGTCGGCGCGCTCCACGGGCTGCGGTGGTCGGGCGCGGTGACCCGGACCTCGACCGTGTAGGCCGTGCCGGCGGTGACCGGGCCGACCGTCGCGCTGGTGGTGGTGGAGGTCGCCGTCCCGACCCGCTGGGTGCCTTGGAGCAGCGCGACCTCGTAGGTCGCGCCGGCCGGGGCGCCCGTCGCGGTCCAGCTCACGGTCAGCGTGCCCGTGGCGTAGACCGCCTGGACCGCCGTCGGCGCCGCGAGCGAGAGGACGTTCAGGCTGGCCGCCGCGCTGGGCGCGGCGGGGAACCCGGTCGCCGCCACGGCGAGCACCGTGGCGGTGTACGCGCCGGCGACCGGCTCGGGCAGCGCGACGTGCGCCGCGTACGGCGCGGCGTTCACCGCGACGGCGGCGAGCTGCGCGCCGGCCGGGTCGAGGAACGTCACCGTGTACGTCACGGCGCCCGCGTAGGCGTCGGCGAACGCCGCGCTGAGCGCGTCGGCCGCGTAGCTGATCGTCGGGACCGGCGCGGCCGGCTTGATCATGCTGCGCGAAGCCCATGCGCTGGTGAGGTTGCCGCGCGTCGAGGCGAGCCGCGCGGCATACGTTCCCGCCGGGAGCGTGGCCGCGTCGACCGTCAGGTCGCCGGTGAGCACGTAGCCGAAGTTGGCGCTCGCGAGCACCGTCGCGTCGGGCTTCAGCAGCTGGAACGTGTAGCCGCTGGCGTAGCTCGCGGCGCCCCACGCGATCGTGAGCTTGCCGTTCGCGTACGCGAGCGACTTGATCTCCGGCGTGGTCGGATCGTTGCCGCCGCCGCCTCCGCCGCCGCCCGAGCTGCTGCTGCTCGAGCTGCTGCTGGAGCTGCCTCCCCCGCCGCTGGAGCTGCCTCCGCCGCCGCTGCTGCTGCCGCCGCTGAGCGCCGACGCGATCGCGCCGATCGCGCCCGCCACCGCCGCGGCACCGCCCGCGATCACGCCGCCGGCCGTCGCGATGGCCGAGGCCGCGGCGTCGGCCGCGGCGGCCACCGCCGCGTCGACCAGCGCGTCGCAGGCCAGCTCCATCGCGATCCCGGCCGCCTTGGGCCCGTACGCCATCGCCAGGTAGAGCGCGATCTTGTCGGGGTGCGACATCAGATCGCGGGCGAAGACCAGCGAGGCGTTGCCGATCCCGACCGCCAGCGCCTCGGGCAGGTCGTCGTAGTGGGTGGTCTTGGGGATGTGGATCGCCAGCGGCGGAAAGGTCATCGTGAGGAACGGCGACGACGCGCCGCGCACCGACATCGCGTACGAGCCGGTGAGCGAGAAGATCAGCGAGGTGTCGTCCATCGAGACCGAGGGCGAGATCGAGTACGACGTCCGGAACAGGTTCGTCGCGATCAGGTCGGCGAGCTGGCCGCAGGTCGAGCCCGACGGCACCGCGTTCTTGATCGCGTCGACGAAGTTGACCAGCTCGCGGACCCAGGTGAAGTCGGGCCAGTTCGCGATGCGGAAGCGGTTGGAGCCGCCCGGGACGATCGTGTAGGTGAAGTCGCACTGCAGCGCGCCGAACGGCTCGAGCGCGTCGCCGGTCTGGAGCCGGCCGGCGAGCTGCGTGTACCCGGAGCTGTCCTTGCCCATCGCGACCGTGACGGCGAAGAAGCCCTTGCCCAGGAAATTGACCCCGGTCGCGAAGCCGAACAGCGTCGTCGGGCCGGTCTGCACGGTCAGCGCGGGGCCGCCGGTGTAGGGGCCGCCCGCCGGGGTCGTGCCGGCGAGCTGCATGAAGCCCAGGTCGATCGGGGCCAGCAGCGCCGCGCTGCCGCTGATGCCGACGTACTTGCCGCTGCCGTCCTTGAGCACGGTGAAGCCGACCCGCAGCGCGACGGTCGTGATGAGCGTCAGCTCGATCTCGGCGTCGACGTTGAAGCCGGGCTGGAAGACGTAGCCGTTGGCGTCGACGCGCAGCGCGCCGCTCGGGTCGGCGGCGGCATCGTAGTAGTAGATGCGGCTGGCGGGCCGGCCGTCGCGCGCGGTGCGCAAGGTGAGGTCGACGAAGTTCGAGGGCCAGGCGGCGCCCGAGCCGGTCAGGCACTGGGCGAGGAACTGCCCGATCGAGAGGTCGGCGTCGACCTGGACCAGCGCCCGCGCGGGCACGCCGTTGGCGAGCGCGAGGTGGGCCGAGAACACCGCCCGCGCGTCGGGTGCGCCGCCGCTGGGCGCGGGCCCGAACAGCACCCGGCCGCCGAGCGTGAACTTGCTCGACTTCGCGACCGGCGGGTTGGCGCTGGGCTGGGCGAAGGTGTAGCTCGCCGTGGCGTAGAGCTGGTCGATCACGATCCCCGGCAGGGCGAACGGGCTGACCGTGGCGTCGGTGCTGCCCGAGACCAGGTCGAGCCGCGCGCTCAGCGCGGTGTCGGTCACGGTCAGCGTGCCGTCGAAGGCGTAGTTCTTGCCGAAGATGCCGAGCAGCTGGAGGCGCCCGATCAGGTCGAACTGGCGCGCCGCGCTCGCCGCGTACTCCAGGTGGATGCCGGGATACGCGGCGGTGTGGGTGAGCTTGATCGTGCTCAGGATCGTGATGTCGGGCAGGTCGGCGGTGAAGATCGTGCGCGTCGAGTCGGTGCGGTCGATCAGGCCGGCGATGCTGACCTGCGGCGGGGTCGCGTCGCTGCCGATCTGCAGCAGGTTGCCGAACACCGAGGTGGCCGGGAACTGCAGCGTGCCGAAGAACAGCACGCCGCGGTTGAGCGGGACCGCAGGCAGCGCCGCCGCCGCGAGCGGCCAGCGGAAGTTCGGGTCGCCCGCCGCGATCGCGCTGATCGTTCCGTTGAGCGCGGGCAGCGTCTGCCCGGCCACGGTGTAGATCGCGAAGCCGGCGTCGCGCACGCTCAGCACGCCGTCGAGCGGCGCGAGGTCGGAGAGCAGGTTCGCGAACGTGAAGTCGCTCGCCAGCGCGATGCCGAAGAAGTACTGCCAGACCGCGGGCGCGCTGGGATCGGTCGCGGGCTGCTTGGTGACCAGCAGCGCCATGCTGCCCAGACCCGCCAGCGTGCCGTAGAACGCGAACTGGCTCTTGCTCAGGTTCAGGTAGACCGACGCGCCGGTGGTGGTGTGCTGGCTCATGTGCTGCGCCGGCGCGACGTTGGCGAACTGGTCGGCGGGGGTCGAGGCGGCCAGCGCGTTGGCCAGCCCGGCGATCGAGACCTGACCGGCCTGCGCGGGCGTCAGCGTGCCGCGCACGATGGTGTCGACGTTCGCCCCGCCGACGGCCAGCGACACGGTCGTGTCGATCCCGGCGAAAGTGAACTCGCCCCCGACCGTGACCGCCGGCGCGGCGCCGGTCCGGGCGATGTCGATCGTGCCGCTCAGCGCGCGGATCGACAGGTGCGCGATCCCGAAATCGAAGTTCCAGTCGATGCCCGCCGCGCCGTCGAAGTGGAACAGTCCCGTGTCGGGAACCGCGCGCAGGTTGGCCGACGTGACGTGCAGGGCGCTGGGGAAACCGTAGCGGCTGATGTCCGAGGGCAGGCTCAGGACCGCCGTCGAGACGGCGTTCGCGGCCGCCACGAAGTCGAGGTCGAGCTGCCGCGCCAGGCTGCCGGTGAACTCCCACGGCTGGCCGGCCGCCGGTTTGCGCGCCGCCAGCGCGAACACCGCGCCGGCCAGCGTCACCACGCCCGAGACCGAGCCGGTGACGTTCGCCGCGACGACCGGATAGGGCATCGCGACGTCGGCCGCGACGTTGGTGATCGAGAGCTTGCCCGGGACGAGCGTCCACAGGTCGTCGACCCCGAGCCCGAAGGCGATCGAGGTCAGCGCGCCGCTCGCGCGCGCGAAGGTCAGCGTCAGGCCGTTGAACGTGAAGCCGTCGGCGAGCGGGAGGTTCGCCGGCAGCGCGCCGCGCGCGGAGGTCGGCGCGAGCCAGGCGTCCAGCGCGCTGAAGCCCGGCACGTGGACGCCGTTGTCGGCCAGCGTCAGGGTCCAGTCGGCGCTCGGCGTCGGCGCGTTCACGCCGACCGCGACCGGGGTGCCGGCGATCGTGACCAGGCCGCCGAGGAAGCCGCTCGCGCCGTAGCTGCCGTCGCTCGCGCGCTTGAGCGCGAGCGCGCCGCTGAGCTCGCTGACGGTCAGCCCGGCGAGGATCTGCCACGTGCCCGACTGCGCGATCGCGAACGAGAGCGTCCGCAGCGTCGGCGGCGTGACGTCGAAGCCGACCGCGAAGTCGCTGATGTCCAGGCCGCCCAGGGTGGACAGGCCCGTCGGCAGCGTGACCGAGGACGAGGCCAGCCCGAGCAGCTCGCCGATCGTGGGCACCGAGACGACGTCGCCCTCGCGCATGCGCAGCGTGTAGGGCGTGCCCGGCAGCGGCGGGATCGCGAGCGCGATCTCGAACGTGGGCGCGGCGCTGCCCGAGCCGAGCGTGACGCTGCCCTCGAGGATCGCCTGGGTGCTCCAGCCCGCGGCCCCGTTGGTGAGGTTGGTCGTCACCGTCCAGTCCGCGACGGTGAGCGACGGCACGATCTGCCACGGCTGCGTCTGCGCGACGGTGAACCCGACCGTGTCGAGCGTGGCGGTGAACGGATCGCCCCACAGCGCGACGTTGGCCAGCGAGACGCTGAACGCCGGCTGCAGAAACGCCGGAAAGACGGAGGTGACCGAGGGGCCGCTGACGCCGGCGATGCCGGCGACGACGTCGAGCAGCGGCGTCTGCTGCTGGTCGGTCAGCGCGAGCATCCACGGCCCGGCCGACGGGACGGACAGCGCGACGTCGTAGTCGGTCGTCCCCAGGGTCAGCTTGCCGGTGACCAGCGCGTCGAACGCGGTCTGGTTCTGGAGCGGGTAGTAGGTCGCCGTGGTGACGTCCAGCTCGACCCGCAGGTCGTGCACGGAGCGGTTGGCGACGAAGCTCCAGCCCGTCGCGGCCGGCGGGACGATCGCGATCGACGCGATCGTCGGCCCGGCTCCCGCCCGGTCGTAGCTGTAGCCGTAGGCGGCGACGGCCGGGCTGGCGACGGCCAGCAGCGCGGGCGGGAAGTAGGAGTTGAGCGCGCTGCCGCCGGCGACCGCGCTCACCGCCGTGCCGACGTTCGCCAGCGCGGCCGTGCCCGGCGTCGCGTTCAGCGTCAGGCGGCTCGCGTCGGCGGTCGGAATCTGCTGGCTGAACGGCACCGCGCTCGCGCCCATGGTGACGGTTCCGTCGATGGTCAGCCGGTTCGTCGCGGGCGCGCCGCCGGCCCCGCGAACGTGCGCCAGCGCCGGCATCCCGCCGCTCAGCGTCAGCGCCGGGTGGCCGAGCAGCGAGATGGAGATCGGTCCCAGCGCGGCCGCGCCGGTGAAGTGGAACTGCGGGTCGTCGGCGCTGGTGTCGATCGGCCCGCCGACGGCCACGCTCAGCGTCTGCGCGCCGGCCGGCGGCGTCGCGAAGCCGAGCGCCGACGGCACCTGCAGCGTGGCGACGAAATTGAGCCCCGCCGCGAGCGGGAAGAACGCCGGGCTGGCGGTGTGCGCGTACGAGGTGACGATGAACTGCGAGCCGGTCAGCGGCAGGAAATCGAAGCTCGTGCCGGCGAGCGTCGCGAACGCCTGCGCGAACGACCAGCCGGCGGGCATCGTGCAGCTCAGCGTGAGCTGCAGCGCCAAGCGGTCGTCGACGGTGAAGACGGCGTGCAGCGCCGCGGCGGCGTCCGCCCCGAGCACGGTCGCGGTGCCGGTGATCTCCAGCCGGTCGGGGCCGGTCAGCAGCGCCGGATCGGCCGGCGCCGCGATCGCGACGCTCGGCGCGCCCAGCGCGCCGGTCAGCACGGCCAGCAGCGCGTCGGGGGCGCCGGGCGCGCCGGCGGGCAGCGTCGTGGCGTCGAGCGCGACGGAGCCCGCGCTCGGGCGGTGCGCCAGCAGCCGGTCGCGCAGCGCGCTCAGGATCTGCACGGCCGATTGCAGCTCGACCGCCAGCGGCGCGCTCCAGTCGCTGAACGAGCGGCTGGCGCCGGCGCGGACGACCGCGGTGTACGGCGTGTCGACGGCCAGCCCGTCGGCCGTCGTCAGGGTCAGCGTGGTGCCGGTCTGCGCCGGCCGGTCGGCGACGACCGAGCCGTCCGCGGCGCGCACTTGCAGATCGTACGCGCTCGCCCCGGTGACGGTGGTCCAGGTGAACGCCAGCCCGCCGCCCGCGGGAGCCGCGCTCAGCGCCGGCACGGCGAGATCGACGACGGTCACGCTCTGCGGGTCGCTCGGCGATCCCAGCACGACGACCTCGACCGCGTACGTCGCGCCGGGCTGCGGCGCGAACGCGCTCGAGCCGAGCACGACCGGCGGCGCGTACGCCGCGGCCTGCACGTCGGCGGTGTAGAGCACCGCTCCGTGCGCGTCGCTGACCGTCACGCGGTACGCGGCGGCCTGCGGAACGGTCGTCCACGACGCTTCCAGGCGATGGTCGACGTAGCTGATCGTGAGCTGCGGCTGCAGCGTCGGGGCGGGCATGTTCCTACAGATCCGTTCCGTCGCTCTGGACGAACTTGCGCTTGAGACCGCCGTCACCGAAGCCGAGCGTGTCGAGCTCGGCCTGGGCGAAGTTGCTGACGTCGACCGTCGCCGTGCGGAGATCGGGGTCCTGGATCGCCGAGTAATAGGTGGTGAGCGCGCCGTCGAACAGCAGCGAGGCCGGCGAGGCGATCGGCTGCGGCGCGAGCGGCGGGCCCGGTTCGAACCGCCGGCGGTCGCCGTCGAAGTTCCACGTCAGGCCCCACTGCACGCCGCTCAGCGGCGCGAGGCCGAGCGGCGAGCTGCGGCTGCTGTGGAGCAGCTTGCCGAACGCGGCGGTGCGCAGGCGCAAGGTCAGGCAGGGGCCGCGCAGCCACGGGAACGCGTTGGCCTCCAGGCCGCCGCCGGTGCCGCGCCCGCGCGCGGGCGGCGCGATCTGCACGCCCGGCAGCACGACGCCGCTGTCTTGGAAATACGCCGCGATGCGCACCAGCAGCTCGTCGGTGCTGCCGCGCTCGAGCTGCTCCATGTCCTCCCACGGGATCAGGTAGACCAGCAGCTTGCCCGCGTTGACGAAGGCGCACAGCACCGGCTCCTCGTCCTCGTAGTTCGCGACCGACAGCAGCGCGAAGGGGCCCACCTGGCGGGCGCGCGTGATGTCGGCCGCGGTGATGCTGCGGTCGTCGGGCGTGAGATCGGTCTGCTGGGCCAGCGCCTGCAGCGCCAGCAGCCCGAGGTTGTTGTTCGCCACGACCTGCGGCGAGACGTCGACGTTGACCAGCGGGTCGCGGTCCGCCAGCGCCTGCTGGATCTGCTCCTGGTCGACCTGCGTCATCCCGATCCCGCCCAGCAGGGTCGCGCCGAGCGCCGCCGTGGGTCCGCTGGGGTTCGCCGCGAGCAGCGAGCCGTTGGTGTGCGGGATCGTGAACAACTGGGCGAAGTTCCCGATCTGCTCGGAGAGCGCGGAGTTGACCGCGAAGAACGGGTCCACCGCCGCGGTCGGATCGCCCATGTTCGCCAGATACGTCGTGACTTGCGCCGGCCCCATGAAGTCGACGAACTCCAAGCGGTGCCCGTAATCGCTCTGCGTGGCGTACGGCGCGAGCTGTCCGAGCGGCCCGCGGAACAGCGACGGCGGGATCGGCTGGCCGAGAAATTCCAGCCGCGCGAACTGGATGTAGCCCGCGTAGGCGCACCGGTCGAGCGTCAGCTGGATGCCCCGATCGGTCTCGAGGGTGGGGTCGTACGCGGCCGCGATCTTGATCGGCGAGGGGTACGACATGTCGACGCCCAGGAAGTGCGGGCCGATCTGCACCGCGAGGTCGTTCGGGCCGAGCTTGAGCGTCGCTCCGCCGGCCGTCAGCCCGGTGACCGTGGCGATTCCCGTCTGCGGGTCCTTGACCAATGCCAGCGGCATCTACGCACCTCCTCGCGGGCGACCGGACCGCGCTCTCAGTGGCGGTTGCAACTGTGCCAAAACGGGCCGACCGGGTAGGGGGCCGCCTTCGTGGTGTCGATCGGCCGCAGCGCCGTGCCGCCGGCGGGATCCAGCTCGGTCTGCACGCCGCTGCCGTAGACCTGGATGTCGAGCGTGGCCGTGCCCGCCGTCGCCGCGGCTTGAATCGCCGCGACCTGCTCGTCGACGGGGCGCACGACCTGGTCGCCGATGATCTTCACCTTGGCGAAGGTCGGGTCGGTGAGGAAGGCCTTGCCGCCGTACGTCTTGGCGATCTCGTTGGCGTACACGCCGCCGAGCTGGTTGGCCGTCTGCGAGGTGCTCGCGACGGTGGCCAGGAGCGTGTTGGCGATCTGCGCGGTGGGCAGCGTCGTCCCGGGGTCGCTGGCGGGGCGCACGTACCAGTTCGCCATCCCCAGCCGCCCGAGCACCTCGGCGGTGGGGTGCGCGTGGAAGCTCTCCTTCACCCCGCTGGTGATGATGCCCACGCGCGGCTTGAGCGTCGAGAGCAGGTAGACGTCGACGCTCGACATGCTGGCGTGGTGGTCGGCCTTGAACACGCAGCAGTGGCCGGGCACCGTGGCCTTCGCCGCGTTGGCCGCGTTGGCCGTGGGCGGGTAGCGCGTTTCGAGCGCGATGCCGACCTGCGTCTCGACGTCGGCGTGGCTGGTGAACTTGCGCGCCGCCTTGGCCCCGCTGCCGCTGCCGTCGGGCATCGAGAACGTGTCGTTGCCGCCGTACTTCGAACCCGTGCCCGCGATGTCGCCGCCCAGGAAGTAGCGGAACGAGCCGTACTCGAGCACGAACACGATGGAGCGGTCGTTCTGATCGGGCTTGGAGCCCACCGACGCGATGGGCACGAGCGCCTGGCCGTCGCCCGGCGAGACCGACTGCGACGAGGCCAGCGCGGTCAGCGTGACCGGCAGGTTCGCGGCGCCGGCGTTGCCCAGCGAGAGGATGCAGCTCGTGCCGCCGACCCGCCCGCCGGGCGTGACGTCCACCACCTCGGTCGCGTAGTCGGCGGCGTACTTGTTGTAGCTCAGCAGCAGCGGCCCGTCGCCGTCGGCCTTGGCGTTGCGGGTGGCCTGGTACACCTTGGCCGGCGCGTGGCGGAGCCCGATCGTGAAGGTCTTCTTGGGCGC
>JASLGJ010000137.1 GCA_030150085.1 Candidatus Elarobacter sp.
GTGGCGCGCCAGCGGCGCTGCGCGGCGACCGCGGCGTCGAGCGCGGCCGACACGGCGGCCCGGTCGTGCGCCGGGTAGCGTTTCAGAACCTCGCCGGTGGCGGGATCGCGCGTCTCGATCGCCGTGCTGTCGGAAGCCGTCGTGCTCATGCGGTCCTCTTTCCCACGGATGCGCGCTCGGGCTCGGGCGGCGCGGGCCTGCGCTGGCGGGCGCGCCGCTGCGCGGCGGTGAGCGCCCGGTGGCACGCCGGGCAGAGCGTCTCCAAGTTGTCGAGGTGGTGCGCGCAGGAGAGCTCGCCGTGCTTGCCCGCGCAGGGCACGATGTGGTTGACCTCCAGCCGCGCGGTCTTCTTCTCGGCCCGCCAGGCCCGCATGGCGCGCAGGTACCCGGCCTGCGTCCCGAACGCCGCCTTCACCGGGCGCTTGGGCGGCGCGGCGCCGCACTGCCGGCAGCGGTACTTGTCGCGCCGCTTGGCGGTGCGGCGCGCGACCGACCACCAGTGGTTGGCCCAGAAGCGGTCGCCGCAGCGGTCGCTGCACCAGGTCCGCCGGCGCGCCGGCAGCGCGTTTCCGCACCACGCGCAGCCGCCTCGGGCGAGCGGGGACGCGAGCGAACAGACCGCCAGCAGCGCGGCCGATTTCACGCCGTCGTCAGCGCCCGGCGGCCGCGACGAGTTCCAGGCCCGGGCCAAGCGGAACGGCAAGGAAGGGCGGCATCAGCGCAGCGCGGCGCGCTCCGCGCCGTCCGCGAGCAGCGCGGGCGAACCCGCGCCGGCCAGGAACGTGCCGAGCTGCGCGAGCGAGAACTGCATCCCCGTCCAGAAACGGCCGAACTCGCCGAAGCGCGCCGAGGCCGCGTCGAAGCGCATGGTGTAGACGAGCTTCTTGAACACCAGCGGGTCGTCGGCGTACAGGTCGACGCCCCACTCCCAGTCGTCGAAGCCGATCGAACCGGAGATGACCTGCGTCACCTGGCCGTGGAACGAGCGCCCGATCTTGCCGTGCTCGAGCATCAGCTTGGCGCGCTCGTCGTAGGGCGTGCCGTACCAGTTGTCGGCGCCGGCGCGCTTCTTGTTCATCGGGTAGAAGCAGGCATAGCGGCGGCGCGGGATGCGCGCCCACAGGCGGGCCGCGTTGCGCGGCTCGCCCGCCACCGCGGCGAGCTGCTCGTCGAAGGCCGCGTTCCAGGCCTCGGAGTGCGGCTTGAGCCCGCGGTCGCGCAGCTCGGCGTGGATGCGCGCGGTGTCGCCGTAGAGCCCCAGCTCCAGGATCGACACGTACGAGTCGGCCGGCTCGAGGAAATCGCGCAGCGCGAGCTTGTCGACCCGCACCTGGGCCTCGCCCAGCGCGTCGAAGCCGCGCGCGTAGTGGGTCAGCATCAGGTCGGCCTTGTGGCCGAGCAGCTGCGCGAGGCCGAGGTCGCCCTCGGCGTCGCCCGCCAGCGCCGCGAACGCGGCCTGCGCCTCGGCTTCGATCGCTTGGCGGCGCTCGGCCGGGAGCGCATCCCAGCGGCGGCGGTCGAAGCGGAACATGCGGTGCAGGATCGCCCAGCCGTCGAGCGACTCGGGCACGTCGGGGTGTCTCACGGTGAACCTTTGACCTCGGCGAGCAGGGCCTCGGGGCGTTCGCGGTACTTCGCCCACATCTGCGGCATGTGCGCGATGTCGCTGACCAGGCGCGCGTACACCGCGTTGACCGGCGCCGCGAGCCCCGCTTCGCGCGCGGCCCGGGCGACCGCGCCGTTGAGCGCCTCGACCTCGGTGCGGCGCTTGGCGGCGCGCAGGTCGAGCAGCAGCGAGGGCGGCTTCTCGCCCCGCGCGCCGGCGATCCGGCTGGCCAGGATCGCGCGCGCGACCGGGGCCGGCAGCCCGGCCACCGCCTGCAGCGCGCGCACCGGGTAGCGCGGCAGGTCGATCGCCGCGATACCCAGCGCCTTCATCGTGTCGCGCACCTCGCGGATGGCGCGCAGTTCCAGCTCGAAGGCCCCGCCCGCGCGGACCAGCCGCTCGGGGGTCAGGTCGAGGATCGCGCAGGCCGCGTTGGCGATCACGTTGAGGGCCAGCTTGGACCACTTGAGCGCGCGGTGGTCGGCCACCGCCGCGGTCGGCAGGCCGGTCGCGCCGAAGGCGGCCAGGATCCAGTTGTGGGCGTTGCCGCTGCCCACCGGGGCGAAGGCGATCCCGCCCCCGCGCGCCGCCACCCCGCGCCCGTGCGGCCCGATCTCGACCGGCACGGTCAGCGCGGCCGCGACGACGTTGTCGGGCCCGAAGGCGGCCGCCAGGGCCTCCTCGTTGCCGACCCCGTTCTGGGGCGTGACGATGGCCGTCGCGCTGGGGTCGCGCAAGGCCCGGCGCAGGGTCTCGATCGCGCCCGGGGTGTCGTAGGCCTTGACCGTGACCAGCGCCAGGTCGGCCGCGACCGGCTCGGCCGCGGCCGGCTCGCGCGGCGCGTAGATCACCTCGTTGCCGATCCCGCTCAGCAGGTCGCCTAGATACGTGCCCACGGCGCCGGCCCCGACGACGTAGATCTTCATGCCCGCGCCTCCGCCCGGCGCACGCGGCCCTTCATCGCCCGGTCGAGCCGAAGCCGCCCGGGCCGCGCTCGCTCGCGCCCAGCAGGTCGGCCTCGCGGAACGCGGCCCGCGCCACCGGGGCGACCACGAGCTGGGCGATGCGCTCGCCGCGCCGGACCACGAACGGCTCGCTGCCCAGGTTGACCAGGATCACCCCCAGCGGGCCGCGGTAGTCGCTGTCGATCGTGCCGGGAGTGTTGAGCAGGGTCACGCCGTGGCGGTGGGCCAGCCCGCTGCGCGGGCGGACCTGGACCTCGTAGCCGGGCGGCACCTCCAGCGCCAGGCCGGTCGGCACCAGCGCGCGCGCGCCGGGCGCGAGCACGAGGTCCTCGCGCAGCGCGGCGACCACGTCGGCGCCCGCCGCGCCGGCGCTCATGTACGCGGGCAGCGGCAGCCCCTCGCCCTCCGGCAGGCGAACCACGGCGACGGTCGGCTCGCTCACTTGGCGAGCAGTTCGGCGAGCTCGGCCTGGAAGCTGGCGACGTCGCGGAAGTCGCGGTAGACGCTGGCGAAGCGCACGTAGGCCACCTCGTCGACGCGCTTGAGCGCCTCCATCAGCTTCTCGCCGATCAGGGTGCCGGGGACTTCGTTCTCGCCGCGGGCGAACAGCTCGCGCTCGATCCCGGCCACGATCTCTTCCATCTGGGCCTCGGAGACGGGGCGCTTCTCGCACGCCCGGCGCAAGCCGGAAAGGACCTTGTCGCGGTTGTACTGCTCGCGACGGCCGTCTTTCTTGACCACGAACAAACGCGGCGCTTCCATTCGCTCGTAGGTCGTGAAGCGGTGCTTGCAGCCGAGACACTCGCGCCGCCGGCGGACGGAGTTGTCGTCGTCGCGCGAGTCGACGACGCGGGTCTCGTTCTTGCGACAGTGCGGGCAGAGCAGGTGGGGTCGATCCTCTCGGGGGCGGCACCACCCCCTACATGTTGTGGTGCTCTCCCAGTATACGCCCTAGCGCGCGGAATCCCAAGGCCGGCGCCGCGCCGGCCTCGCGAGCCGGCTGCTACTTGGCCGAGCCGATCTTGAACATCTTCGTGCCGCAGTGCGGGCACGAGCCCTGCGTCGCGGGACGCCCGTTCTTCATCGTGATCTCGACCGCGTCTTTGATCTCGCGCTTCTGTTTGCACTTCACGCAGTAGGCTTCGGCTGCCATTCGCTCGCTCGCTTTCTCTCTCGGAACCGCCGTCCGAAGGCGGACGGCCGGTGTCGCCCGGGCCGTTACGGGGGGCGAGGCGGGAATCCTTGGAGGTCGGCGCCCCTCGTCACCGGGCGGGCCCCGCGTGAAGCCCCTCACGTGGACGATTTGGAGCACCGCGGGGTGCCCCGGGCCGAGCTCGACGCGCTGTGCGGCGAGCGCCTGGACGGCACCCGCTTGGACGGATTGTGGGTCGCCGGGCAGCTGGACGGCTTGCGCGCGCCGTGCGTCGCCGTGGTCGGGACGCGCGCGCCCTCCGACGAGGGCCGCCGCCGCGCGCGGCGGCTCGCGGAGGAGCTCGCCCGGGCGGGGGTGTGCGTCGTCTCGGGGCTGGCGCTGGGAATCGACGGCGCCGCCCACGAGGGCGCGCTGGCCGCCGGCGCGCCGAC
>JASLGJ010000197.1 GCA_030150085.1 Candidatus Elarobacter sp.
TGATCTCGGCCTCCCAGCTCGCGCTGGTCTTGGCCGGGCCGTGGGCGTGCCAGCGCGAGCGCCGCTCGTCGAGCACCTCGACCTCGCGCAGGTGCGACATGATGGTCGGCAGCTTTTCGAAGTCGCGCCACTCGCGGTACAGGTCCGCCGCCGGGCGGTCGATCGTGAACACCTTTTCGATGCGCGTGCCGTGCCCGTACGGCACCGCCGCGTTCTTGTTGCGCGGGCCGGGCGCGGCCGCGTCGCCGTCGTCCTCGCCCGAAAGCGAGCGGGAGATCAGCGCGCCGCCCAATCCGAGCAGCGCGACGCCGGTGAGGAACGAGAGTGGTCGTGAGCCGTTCATAGCAGCGGGATCGTACCCGCCGCACCCCGTAGCTACCGCGCTGTATGACTGACCGTGCAAGCGAGCCGCGCGCGTACGTGCTCGGAGGCAACGCGAGCACGCTCGCCTTCACCTCGAGCCTCGTGCCCGAGAACAACCAAGTGACGGCCTGGCTCGTCCCGATCGCCTGGACCCCGATCGGGGTCGTGCTCGGCGAGGCCTGGCAGAAGGTCGGGATCGCCGCCGACAACCTGGCCGGCTGGACCGACCAGACCTTCGACCCGGCCGACGAGCGCTCGTTCGTGACCTCGCTGCGCGACCTCGAGCTGCTGCTGCGGGTCGGCTGGCGCGCGCCGCTGCCCGAGGTGCTGAGCGAGGACGTCGTGCTCAACGCCGACGACGTTCCCGAGGACATGCTCGACGGGTTCGCCCACCCGCCCGAGGCGCTGGGCCAGTGCGCGATCTGCCGCCGCACCTGCGTGCGCGACCACTTCGTGTGGAACGAGCGCCGGCTGTGCGCCTGGGACTACCACGCGACCGTGTTCGGCAAGCGCGGCCCGTGGCGCGACGGCGTCTACGAGGAGCACCACTTCGCGACCTTGCCCAAGGCCGAGTACGTGGCCGGCCCGCTGCTGGCCGAGCTGGACGTCGATCCGGTGCTGGCCATCGACGACCTCGACGACGCGCTGGCCCGGCGGGTGATCGACACCGTGATGGCGGGCGAGCCCGAGCACGCCCACCTGGCCGTGCGCACGCGGGGCGGCTACACCTTGCTGCGCGAGCGCGCCGCCGCGCCCGAGCCCGGCTCCCGGACCGAGGACGAGCCGGGAGAAGCGTCCTGACCGACCGCGCGATCGCGCGCCTGAGCGCGCTCTTCGTCGTGCTGTTCGCCCTGCTCGCGGTGCGGCAGGTGTGGCTGCAGGTGGTGCGCGGCCCGGCCCTGGCGGCCGACCCGCACAACCCGCGCCACGCCGCGCTGGCGGTCGGGCGGGGCTCGATCCTGGCCTCGGACGGCAGCCCGCTGGCGGTCTCGCACGGCGCCAAGCGCAGCTACCCGCAGGGCCCGCTGCTGGCCCAGGCGGTCGGCTACGCCAGCTCGCGCTACGGCACCTCGGGCCTGGAGGACGCCTTCGACGCCGCGCTGACCGCGCACACCGACGCGGTCGACCCGCTCTCGCAGCTGCGCCAGATCCTGGCCGGGGCGAAGGGCCCGCCGCGCGGGGCCGACATCGTGACCACGCTCGACTTGAACGTCCAGCGGACCCTGGTGGGCGACCTCGCGCGCTACCCGCGCGCGGCCGGGGTGGTGCTGGACACCCGCACCGGCGCGGTGCTGGCGCTGGCCTCCGTCCCGGCCTACGACCCCAACCAGCTCGACGCGCTGTGGACGACGCTGCTGCACGACCCGGCCTCGCCGCTGCTCGACCGCTCGACCGGCGGCCTCTACCCGCCCGGCTCGACCTTCAAGATCGTCACCGCCGCCGACGCGCTCGACAGCGGCTCGGCCACCCTGAGCTCGACCTACGACGACCCGGGCTACTTCACGGTCGGCAACGCCACGATCCACGACGACGAGGGCGAGGTGCCCGGCTACCTCGACCTGACCGGCGCGTTCGCCAAGAGCTCGAACGTCGACTTCGCCCAGATCGCGCTCAAGCTCGGGGTCGACGCCTGGTTCCAGTACGCCGCGAAGTGGGGCCTGGGCAAGCCGGTCGATTTCGACCTCCCGGTGGAGCGCGACCGCGTGCCGGCCAAGAAGGACGTCTATTCGGGCATTCTGGCCCAGCTCGGCTTCGGCCAGGCCGACCTGCTGGTGACCCCGATGCGGATGGCGCTGGTCGGGGCCACGATCGCGCGCGAGGGCTCGACCCCGCGCCCGTACCTGGTCCGCCGGGTCGGCGGCCTCAGCCCGACCAAGCCCGAGACGATCGCCCAGCCGATCTCGGCCGACACCGCCCACGCGGTGCGCGACATGATGGTCGCGGTGGTCGAGCGCGGCACCGGCACCGCGGCCGCGCTGCCCGGGGTGACGGTCGCCGGCAAGACCGGCACGGCCACCAACCCCCACGGCCGCTCGCACGCGTGGTTCGTCGGCTTCGCGCCGGCCGAGGCTCCCAGCGTCGTGGCCGCGGTGGTGATCGAGAACGTCGGGTACGGTGGAACGTATGCCGCTCCCGTCGTCCGCGACGCCTTGCGGGTTGCGCTCGCCCGGCCGCGAAGCTAAGCCGCGAACATGACGGCGCGCCACCCGTGAGACAAGAACAGGTCCTCAACAACCGCTACCGCGTCGACGCCGCGCTCGGCAACGGCGGCATGGCGGTGGTGTACTGCGGCACCGACACGCTGCTGCGGCGGCGGGTCGCGATCAAGGTGCTGCGCGAGCAGTTCTCGTCCGACGACGACTTCGTCAAGCGCTTCTCGTTCGAGGCCCAGTCGGCGGCGAAGCTCTCGCACCCCAACATCGTCAACATCTACGATTTCGGGCGCGAGGACAGCGCCTACTACATCGTGATGGAGCTGGTCGACGGGACGACCCTGGGCGACCTGCTGCGCGACGGCCGCGCGCTGCCCGAGCCGGTCGCGGTCGACTACGCGATCCAGATCGCCAGCGGCCTGGCCTACGCCCACCGCCAGGGCCTGATGCACCGCGACGTCAAGCCGGCCAACATCCTGGTGACCCAGGACGACGTGGTCAAGCTGAGCGATTTCGGGATCGCGCGGGCCGTCTCCGAGCACACCCTGGGCGTGACCCAGCCCGGGATGGTGATGGGCAGCGTGGCCTACATCTCGCCCGAGCAGGCCCAGGGCCACGACATCGACGAGCGCAGCGACCTGTACTCGGTCGGCGTGGTGCTCTACCAGATGCTGACCGGCAAGCTGCCCTTCAGCGGCGAGAACCCGGTCGCGGTCGCGCTCAAGCACGTCTCCGAGCCGCCCCCGCCGATCGACCCCAAGAAGGCCGGGGTCAGCCCGGCGGTCGCCGCCATCGTGGCGCGCCTGCTGCGCAAGGACCCCAAGGAGCGCTTCGCCTCGGCGACCGAGCTGGCCAGCGCGCTGCGCGAGGCGCGCGAGCGCCCGCAGGCCGCGGGCGACGGGGGCTTCGCCGACGCGCCGACGATGCGGTTCTCCGCGGTCGGCGCGCCCAAGCCGCCCCCGCGCCCCTCGGTCGCCCCCGACCGCCCCCGCGACGAGGACCACCGCAACGGGACCGCCGCCGACGTGGTGGAGGTCCGCCACGAGCGCCGCTTCGACCCGCGCTGGCTGCTCCTGCCGGCCCTCCTGGTGGTCGCGATCGCGGCCGGCTTCCTGCTCAACCGCGGGCCGAGCGCGGGCGGACGCGGCGCGAGCGCCGCGCCCGCCGCGCCCGACCTGCGCGGCAAGAGCGCCAGCCAGGCCCAGCAGCTGCTGCAGCGGCTCGGCCTGCGCGCGACGGTCACCCAGGAAGCCAGCGACAAGGTTCCGGCGGACCGGGTGATCCGCCAGGACCCCGCTCCCGGCACGAAGCTGGCCAAGGACGACCCGGTCGCGCTGGTGGTCTCGAGCGGGCTGCCCAAGGTCCAGGTCCCCGACATCGGGTCGTACTCGCTGGCCGACGCCCAGCGCGCGCTGCAGAACGCCAAGCTCAAGAGCAAGGTGACGCAGACCTACAGCGCCACCGTTCCGGCCGGCCAGGTGATCGAGGTCAAGCCGGCCGTCGGCACCATGCTGCGCCAGGGCGGCACGGTCGCGCTGACCGTCTCGCAGGGCGTCAAGCCGATCGGCGTGCCGAGCATCGTGAGCCTGTCGCTGGACGCCGCCCGGGCCAAGCTCAAGGCGCTCGGCCTCAACCTGAGCGTCGGCCAGCAGACCGAGAGCGACACCATCCCGGCCAACACGATCGTCTCGCAGGACCCGCAGTCCGGCACCACCATCGCGCCCAACGGCACGGTGACCGCGGTGGTCAGCAGCGGCTCGACCGCGGTGCCGGTGCCCAACGTGGTCGGCACCGACTCCGACAGCGCGCAGAAGACGCTGCGCGACGCGGGCTTCGTGCCCAGCCTGACCTACGACGTCGAGCCGGCCAACGCGCCCCAGAACGTCACCTCGCAGACCCCGCCGGCCGGCACCAAGGCCAAGAAGGGCAGCAAGGCGACGATCATGGTCGCCGTGCCGGGCACCGTCCCCGACGTCTCCGGGCAGCCGCTCGACGTCGCCAAGGCGGCGCTGATCGCGGCCGGCTACCAGATCGGCAACATCGTCCAGACCCAGGAGGGCGACGAGGGCAAGGTGGTGCGGACCGAGCCCGAGGCCGACGCCAGCCTGCGCCCCGGCGAGTCGGTCAACATCACCGTCCACCCCGCCGGCCAGTGAGCCCGCGCCGCATCCTCGGCGTCGACCCCGGCCTGCGCACGACCGGCTACGGCGCGGTCGAGGTGGGCCCGGGCGGCCTGCGGCTGATCGAGGGCGGCGTGCTGCAACCCGACCCCAAGGCGCCGCTGGAGCGGCGCCTGCTGCAGCTCCACGACGGGATGGTCGAGGTGCTGCGCGCGACCCGGCCCGATTGCGTGGTGATCGAGGAGCTGTGGACGGCCTACGAGCACCCCCAGACCGCGGTGCTGATGGGCCACGCGCGCGGGGTGATCGCGCTGGCCGCGGGCGAGAGCGGCGTCCCGGTGCGCGACATCGCGCACGCCGCGGTGAAGCGCGCGCTGGCCGGGAGCGGCTCGGCCCGCAAGGAGCAGGTCGCCGGGGTGGTGGTCCAGCTGCTCGGCCTGAGCGCGCCGCCCGCGCCCAAGGACGTCTCCGACGCGCTGGCCCTGGCCATCGCGTACGCGAACGTGGAAGCACAACGGGAGCGCTTCGCCGAACTGGGCGTGGTCATGCCCCAGCGCCGCTCGCGCCCCGCGCGCCTCGCGTAGTGGGTTCACGTTCCGTGAACCCGTCGCGTTCGGCCTGCGGCCGAGCCGCCCGTCGCCCGGTGGGCTCCTAGGCAATGTTCTCGCGGATCAAGGGCGAGGTGATCGATCACGCCGGCGACGTCGTGCGCATCGACGTCGGCGGACTGGCGTACGACGTCGTCATGCCGCCCAGCGTCGCGGCCAAGGTTCCGGCCAGCGGCGACGTGACGCTGGAGATCTACCCCAGCTTCGCGCTCGACGGCAACGCCGGCCGTTTCACGTTCTTCGGCTTCTCCAACGCGATCGAGCGGGAGTTCTTCGAGGCCCTGCTCTCGGTCGCGTCGATCGGGCCCAAGTCGGCCGCGCGCGCGTTCTCCGCGCCGATGGCGCGCATCGCCGCCGCGATCGAGAACGACGACCAGGTGTTCCTCAAGAAGCTGCCCGGGATCGGGCAGCAGAAGGCGCGCGACATCGTCGCCAAGCTGCAGGGCAAGGTGGCGCGCTTCTTGCTGATCCAGGACGCGCCCCAGCGCGCCGCCGCCGCGCCGCCCGAGACACCGCCCATGCCGGAGTTCGCGACCGAGGCGCTGGCGGTGCTGCTCCAGCTCGCCTACAAGCGCGGCGAAGCCGAGGCGATGATCGCCGAGACGCTCGAGCGCGCCCCGCAGGTCAACGACGCCGAGACGCTGCTGGCCGAGATCTACCGCCAGCGCAATGGAGCGCGCGCGTGAGCGACGGCGGGGTGCGCAAGAAGATCGTCGGGCCGGAGTCGGTCGGCGAGGCGGCCGACGTGGGCGCGTTCCTGCGCGCGGACGAAGAAGAGGCGCCGCGCATCGTCGGCAGCGACGCCACGCTCGAGGACGAGGTCTACGGCGCGACCCTGCGCCCGCGCACGTTCGAGGACTACGTCGGCCAGACGCAGGTGGTGGAGAACCTGCGCATCGCCATCGACGCCGCGGCCCGGCGCGGCGAGCCGCTCGAGCACGTGCTGTTCTCCGGCCCGCCCGGGCTGGGCAAGACGACGCTGGCGAACCTGATCGCGCGCGCGACCGGCGGCACCATGCGCCCGACCTCGGGCCCGACCCTGGAGAAGCCCAAGGACCTGGTCGGCATCCTGACCTCGCTCGAGTCCGGCGACGTGCTGTTCATCGACGAGATCCACCGCCTCGGCACGGTCGTCGAAGAGTACCTCTATCCCGCGATGGAGGACTTCCAGATCGACTTCGTGGTCGACCGCGGGGCGTACGCCAAGACGCTCAAGCTCCCGCTCAAGCGCTTCACGCTGGTCGGCGCGACCACCCGCGCGGGCATGCTCTCGGCCCCGCTGCGCGACCGCTTCGGCATCGTCCACCACCTGGAGTACTACGAGCCCGAGGAGCTGCAGCGCATCGTCGAGCGCAGCGCGCGGGTGCTGGAGATCGCGGTCGAGCCCGAGGGCGCGCGCACGATCGCCGCGCGCAGCCGCGGCACCCCGCGCATCGCGAACCGGCTCTTGCGGCGGGTGCGCGACTTCGCCGAGGTACGCGCCGACGGCGTGATCACCGAAGCGGTCGCCGACGAGGCGCTGCGCCGCGAGGGCGTCGACGGCCGCGGCTTGGACCGCCTCGACCGCGCCTACCTCGACACGATCGCGCGCCAGTACGACGGCGGCCCGGTCGGCATCAACGCCATCGCCGCGACGCTCACCGAAGACGTGGAGACGCTCGAGGACGTGGTGGAGCCGTACCTGCTGAAGATCGGCTTCGTGCAGCGCACCGCCCAGGGCCGCAAGACGACGCCGGCGGCGCTGGCGCACCTGGGCGTGAACCCGCGCGGAGGAACCCAGCCGCGGCTTTGGTGATACGTTCGTACCAGAGCGTCATCGACCGCGTTGCTCGGCCATCGTACCGGAATCGGTGCCGCTGGCGCTCGCGGTGCTGCGCCGCCGGATCGTCCCCGGGTGTAGGCGAGCGTGGCTCGCAAGGACGACCGGCGGCGGCCGTACCGTGCCTCTGACGAGGCACGGCCGCTTGGGCTCGATCGCTCGTGGCAATCGGAACGAACGAGCTCCGGAGATACGATGCCGCAAATGCATGGCGCCGTCGAGTTTGCTGATCCGTACTGCTACGAATTGGAATAACCAGAATAAACTACATTATGATGATATTGTTATAGTACGTAATTTCCAATCGAGCGAACCACATAGGTTGTTGCGCTAAAACGCGCTAGGATACCGCCGGATGTACCAATTGGAACATCCGTTTGATAAAGGGGTGTCCTTTCAATGATCGTCGCGCCACTCGTTCTCGCTGCTCTGCTGATCGCGCTCGGTACTGGAGCGCTCGCTCCCGCCAATACGTACGGAGGCGGGCCGGCCGCGGTGCAGCCAGGTTATTCAGCCGACAACACGTACGGAGGTGGCCCAGGCTAAGCCGCACGGTATATCGAGGGAGGAGGACCGGTTCAGCGAGCTTGAACAGCGGGTTGGACGCCGACGCCATGCGCGTGCGTTGAGCCGTCGCCGTTCGTCTCCAGGATGCACTCGGGTATGCAACCGAAGCCTTCCGTTCTCTCTCCCTCGCCCGTTCTCGTCGCGCGCCGAGCGTATTTGGACGACGACCTCGCGGCATGCCTGAACACGCTGGATGCGGCGGCCTCGCTCTGCGAGCCGCAGCAGCGCGAAGCGCTCCTGTTGCGTGCGAGAGCCTGGCTGCGCCAGTACCGCGCGGCCGAGGTCGTGGAACTGCTGGGACCCGTTCTCTCCACGTTCGTCGGCGTCGACGAAATCTGCACTGCGCGCATGCTCTATGCGGTTGCCGTCACGCGGTCGGCGTCCGTCGAGCGCGGCCTTGCGCTGCTCGACGACCTCAACGCGGCCGCGCTCACCGCGAGCGCGCACCGCGCGATCCGGGCCGAGGTCGCCTACTGGACCGCGTTCGCGCATTGGCTCGGGCGCGATTACCGAGCCGCGCTCGAGCTGGCCCGGGTCGCGGAAGCGGCGCGAGCCGACGTCATCTCGGTCCGAGCCGCTGCCTTGCGCGGTTATGTCGCCGCGGCCCGCGAGTATTTCCAGGACGCCCTGCTGCTGTTCCGTTCCGCGCTGGAGCAATACGAGTCGTGCCGTGAGCGCGATGCCGATCTTCTGCACCGCATCGTCGTTCAAATCGCTTCGCTCGAGGTCACGCTGCGGTCGGCGCAGGTGCCCGGGACGCACGCCGTGCGAAGCCGCGGCGCGGCCGCGCCGGGAGCGGGAACGACGTGCACCCCCGCACTCAACGAGTTCCGCATGGTCACCGAGGCGATGGATGCCTGGCTCTTCGCCTTCGACGGCGAGAAGAAGGACGCGTACCGCCGCGTGCGGCTTTCGCACGACCTCGCGCCCAGCTCGCCCTGGCGGGTCTGGGCGCTCGCGAACCGCGCTCAGATCTCGGCCGCTTTCGGCGACATCGACGTCGCCACGGAATTCGCCGCCGAAGCGACCGAAGTCGGCGAGAGGGTCGACTGGAACGCGACCTCGGACGAAGCTCGGGTCGGCCTGCTGCTGCTGGCCGAAATTCTGGCCCTCACCGATCCGCTCGGCGCGGTGCGCGCGCTGCAGCGCTACGACGAGCTGAGCACCGAGATCGACCGCTCGCTGCTGTTCCGCGACGACGTGAGGCTCTGGGTTCTCGAGACGTTCGTGCGGGGGCTCGTTCACCGGGTTCGGGGCGAGAACCGCGAAGCGCGCGAGGCGTTCGAGGCGGTGCACGCGGCGGCCATGCGGGTCGGCGTCACCTGGCGCGCCGCGCTCGCGCTGATCGAGCTGGACGCGACGCCGGGCGAAGAGCGCGGCCGCAGGCCGTACCTGAGCGAGGCGGCGGCACTGGTGCGCGAGAATTTCCCGCACTCGTTTCTCGCGCGGCGCATCTACCGCTGGCCCAAGGCGTGCCGCGACGGCGTCGTCGCCAAGCTGTCGCCGGCGCAGCGCAAGGTCTTGCGGCACGTGCTGGCGGCCAAGAGCCAGAAGGAGATCGCCGCGGCGATGAGCCTCTCCGCCGGAACGGTCCACAACTACGTGACCCGGCTGCTCAAGATCTTCCGCGTCCACTCGACCGCGGAGCTGATCGTCGGCTGCTACGAGCGCGGCATCGGGTCGCCGTCGTGGTGGGACGATCTCGAAGCGCGCTTCCAGAACCTGCGCGGCGCCGGGCCGGGTTGACCGTGCGGGCCGTCGAAGGCGGCCCCTCGTGATCTCGCGCCTCTCGTTTCTGCACGGCAGCGCGGCCGCCGCGACCACCGTCGCGACCGGCGGGCTGGACGTCTGGGACCCGCTCGCGCCGCAGATCCGCGTGCTGGTGGCCAACGACATCCGGGGCGACGTTCCCGAGGTGCTGGCCGACGGGACGTTCGCCTACGGCGGCAAGCGCTGGCGCGGCGCGCCGTCCACCGTCGGGATGCCGGGCGGGCGGATGGCGCTCGTCACCACCATCGACGTCGACCTCTACCTGCAGGGCGTGGTGCCGCTGGAGTCGCCGGCCTCGTGGCCGGCCGCGGCGCTGGAGGCGCAGGCGATCGTGGCGCGCACCTTCGCGCTCGCGCGGCGCACGCTCTCGCGCCCCTACGACGTGTCGGCGGGCGAGGCCGACCAGCGCTGGGGCGGGGTCGAGGCGGAGGCGCCGTCCTCGAACGCGGCGGTCTTCGCGACCCGCGGGCGGACCCTGCTCTACGGGGGCGGGCCGGCCGCGGTGTTCTACTCGGCCTGCTGCGGCGGCCACACCGCCGACATCGTCGCGTCGTGGAACGGCCAGCCGCTGCCCTACCTGCGCGGGGTGGTCGACCCGTACTGCCTGCCCGCGCCGGAGTACCGCTGGTCGCGCGCGGTGCCGCTCGAGCGCGCGCTGGCGGCCTTCGGAACGCGCACCGGCGGCACGCTCAGCTCCGCCGCGCTGACCGACGCCGACCAGACCGGCCGCCCGCACGAGGTCGTCCTGACCGGGGCGACCGCGGCGACGGTTCCGGTGGCGGACTTCCGCAAGGCGCTGGGAACCGACGCCGTGCGCAGCCTGTGGCTGCGCAGCGTGCGGGTCGACCCCGCGCAGGCCGCCCCGCGCCTGGTCATCGAAGGCTCGGGGCGTGGACACGGCATCGGTCTCTGCCAGTGGGGCGCCAAATACTTCGCCGCCGCGGGCGCCTCGGCGGCCGAGATCCTCGCGTTCTACTTCCCCGGAACCGCGCTGAGTGGCTGAGCCCGAGGAGGAGAAGCGCTCCGCGGCGGGCGCCTTGCGCCTGCGCCGCTTCATGGAGGTCGTCGTCGAGGACAAGCGCTCGGCGATGCTCTACCGGGCCGCGATCACCGACCTCTCGGCGACCGGCATGCGCGTCGTCGGCGACCAGTACTTGTCCAAGTCCTCGCGCTACACGTTCACCTTCAAGCGCTCGCCGTTCCTGATCGTCCTCGGCGAGGTGCGCTGGATCAAGGCCGGCGAGCGCGACACGTTCGTGGCGGGGATCCAGTTCGTCGACATGAGCGACGAGGAGAAGCAGCGCCTCGAGCTGTTCCTGGCGATCGAGCGGCAGCGCGTCCCGACCTCGTGAGCGGCCCGCGCGAGGTCGCGGCCTACGACTACGCGCTGCCCGAGGCGCTGATCGCGCGCGAGCCCGCGCCGCGCCGTGAGGCCGCCCGGCTGCTCGTGGTCGGCCCGGGGGACGCGCTCGCGCACCGCACCTTCGCCGACTTCCCCGCCCTGCTGCGCGCGGGCGACGTGCTGGTGCTCAACGAGACCCGGGTCGTGCGCGCCCGCTTGCGCGCCGTGCGCGAAGGAGGCGGCGGCGCCGAGCTGCTGCTGCTGCGCCCGCGCGCGCAGGCCGCGTACGATCCCGCCGCGCGCGAGTGGCTGG
>JASLGJ010000219.1 GCA_030150085.1 Candidatus Elarobacter sp.
GGCCCAGCGCGATCTTGGTCGAGATCTTGGCGATCGGGTAGCCCGTCGCTTTGGAGGCCAGGGCCGAGCTGCGCGACACGCGCGGGTTGACCTCGATGATCATGTACTCGGGCCGGTCGGGGTGCAGCGCGAACTGGATGTTGCAGCCGCCCTGCACGTTGAGTGCTCGGATCACGTTGATGCTGGACGTGCGCAGCATCTGGTAGTCCAGGTCCGACAACGTCTGCGAGGGCGCGACGACGATCGAGTCGCCGGTGTGCACGCCGACGGGGTCGATGTTCTCCATGTTGCAGACGATGATGCAGTTGTCGTCCGCGTCGCGCAGGACTTCGTACTCCAGCTCTTTCCAGCCCAAGAGCGAGGTCTCGACCAGGCACTGGTGGATGATCGAGGCTTCGAGGCCGGTCTGCAGCGTGGCGCGCAGCTCGGCCTCGTCGTAGACCACGCCGCCGCCGCTGCCGCCCAGCGTGTAGGCCGGGCGGACGACCAGCGGGTAGCCCGACTCGCGCGCGAAGTCGACCCCGTCCTCGATCGCGGTGACGATCCGCGAGGACGGCACCGGCTCGCCGATCTCGATCATCTTGGCCTTGAAGCGCTCGCGGTCTTCGGCGAGCTGGATCGTGTCCAGCGGCGTGCCGAGCAGCTCGACGTCGTACTTGGCGATCACGCCCGCCGCGGCCAGCTCGACGGCCAGGTTGAGCCCGGTCTGGCCGCCCAGGGTGGGGAGCAGCGCGTCGGGGCGCTCGCGCGCGATGATCCGCTCGAGCGAGGCCACCGTCAGCGGCTCCAGGTAGACCGCGTCGGCGATCTCGGGGTCGGTCATGATCGTGGCCGGGTTCGAGTTGACCAGGACGACCCGCAGGCCTTCCTCGCGCAGCGCGCGGCACGCCTGAACGCCCGCGTAATCGAACTCGGCGGCTTGCCCGATGACGATCGGGCCCGAGCCGATCACCATGACGGTACGCCGGGACATCCTGCCCAGGATACGCCGAGCGCATCCGGAGTCCTCGGCGGCGGACACCGGGGGCCGCTTCGCGCGGCGCGGAAAGCGAGCGCATGCACCCCCGTTCGATCTCGGACCCCGCCCATTAACGCCGGGCGACGTTCGCCGGCGCCGCTGCGGGCGGTCATCACCGCCGGGGGGACGGTCGACGGCCCGTTCGCGGCCGCGCTCGGCACGCGCGTCAAGGCGCTGGCGCCGTTCGGCGCGGGCACGCTGCTCGACGTCGCGCTCGCCGCGTGCGCCGGCGCGGGGATCGAGGGCGTCGCGGTCGTCGGGGGCGCGGAGGTGCGCGCGCACCTGGCCGGGCGGGACGTGCGGGTGCTCGACGCGGCCGAGGACGGCGGCACCAACGTGCTGCGCGCGCTGGCGGCCTGGCCGGGCGAGCGCTTCCTGTACCTGACCTCGGACCTGCCCTTCGCGAGCGGGGCGGGCATCGCCGACCTGGTGCGGCGCAGCGCCGGCTACGCGCTGACCATGGGCCTGGCCGACGAGGCGGCGTACGCGGCGCGCTTTCCGGGCGCGCCCGCGCACGGCGTCGCGCTGGGGCGCGAGCGGGTGGTGAACGCCTGCGCGTTCGTGATCCGGCCCGAGGCGGCCGGGCCGATCCGCGACTTCGCGCTGCGCGCCTTCGCCGCGCGCAAGAGCCTCGTCGCGCTGGCCCGGCTGCTCGGCCCGGGCCTGGCGCTGCGCTTCGCGCTGCGCCGGCTGCGGGTCGAGCACGTCGAGGCCTACGCCTGCCGCGCGCTGGGCCTGCCGGTCGGCGCCGTGCGCGGCTGCGATCCCGGCCTGTGCTACGACGTCGACGCGCTGCCCGAGTACGCGTACGCGCGCGCCCATCAGGCGGAGCGCGCGTGCGCGCCGGGGTGAGCGCGCGCCGGGTCGGGCCGGCGCGCCCGCGCGCGGTCCGGCTGGGCGCGTTCTGGTTCGGGATCCAGGTCGTCTGGACGGCGGTGCTGGGGGTGGTGCTGCAGGACCGCGCCAGCGCGCTGGGTCCGCACGCGGTCGCCTCGTACGCCGCGCTGGCGGCGGCGGGCGCGGGCTTCGCCGCGCTGGTGCAGATCGGGGCGGGCGTGCTCTCCGACCGGCGCCGGGTGCGGGTCGGCCACCGGCGCGCCTTCTACGCCGCGGGCGTCGTGCTGGCCGTCCCGGCGCTGGTCGCGCTGCCGGCCGCGCCGTCGCTGGGCTGGCTGTGGGCGGCGGTGCTGCTGCTGCAGCTCGGCATGAACCTCGCCGGCGGGCCGTACCAGGCCATCGTGAGCGACTACGTCGCGCCCGAGCGGGTCGGGCGCGCGTCGTCGTGGATGAGCGTGCACCAGTTCCTGGGCAGCGTGGTCGGGATTCTTCTCACCACCCTGCTGCACGGCGCGGCGCTGGGGATCGCGCTGGCGGCCTGCCTGGTCGCCGGCTGGGCCATCACCGACGCGCACGTGCGCGCGCTGCCGCGGGCCCGCGACGCCGCCGCGCCGCTGCGCCTGGACGCGAACGCGCGCACCGTGCTGGCCTCGCGCGCGTTCATCAACCTGGGCTTCTACACGCTGTTCGGGTTCTTGTACTTCTTCGTCAAGGAGTCGCTGGGCGCGCCCGACGCGCGCACCACCAACGGCATCCTGATCCTGATCTTCACCGTGGCGGGCGTGCTGGGCGCGGCGCTGGCCGGCAAGCCCGCCGACCGGATGGACAAGCGGGTCGTGGTGACCGTCGCCTGCATCGCCATCGCGCTCACCGTCGGGGCGTTCGCCGCCGCGCCCAGCGTGCCGGTCGCGCTGGCCTGCGCGCTGGCCTCGGGCGCGGCCTGGGGCGCCTTCTACACCGCCGATTGGGCGATCGCGTACAGCGTGCTGCCGCGCGAGGCGATGGCGCGCGCCATGGGCGTGTGGAACCTGGCCGCCGCGCTGCCGCAGGTCGCCGCGCCGATCGTCACCGCCCCGATCGTGACCGCCTTCGACGCCCGCAGCCTGGGCCTGGGCCCGCGCGTGGCGCTGCTGTGCGTGATCGCCGAGCTGGCCGTGGGCACGGCCTGGCTGTGGCGCCTGCGCGCTCTGACGGCGAGCTCGAGCTCGCGCAGGATGACCCGGCTGTAGGTCTCGCCCGCGCCGTGCGCGCGCAGGGCCTCGATCAGCGCCACCAGCGCCGCCTCGTCGGCGACGGCGACGCGCAGCGTGTAGTCGAAGCTGCCGGTGGTGAGCGCCGCCCACACGACGCCGGTTAGGCTCTCGAGCGCGGACTCGAACGCGTCGGCCGCGACGCCGCCGGCGAGGCGCAGATCGACGAACGCCGCCAGCCGCAGGCCGTGCGCGCGCGGGTCGACC
>JASLGJ010000276.1 GCA_030150085.1 Candidatus Elarobacter sp.
CGCGCCGCCGCGCTCGCGCTGGCCGCGCGCGCCGTCGGCGCGCCGTCGGCGGCGAAGCTGACCGTGCGCAACCTGACCGCGATCGACCTCGGCCGCGGCATGGCGTTCGCCGGCACGGTGAACCTGCGCGGGAGCGGCCCCAAGCGGCACGACAAACGGCTGTTCTTCATCGCCGAGCCGCGCGGCGGCGCGCTGCGCGCCACCCTGGTCAACGTGCTCGGCCTCGACGTCACCGAGCCGCTGCTCGAGGAGTCGGGCGAGGTGCTGGTCGACGCGATCGACCTGGGCGACGGCACGCTCTCCGTCGTCACCAACCAGATCGGCTACGACGCGAACACCTACGTCATCTACAGCCGCAAGGGAAGCGGCTGGAAGAGCGTCTACACGGGCGGCGGCGCGGCGGTGTAGCGCTCGGAGCGGATCAGGCCAGCGCAGGCTCGCGCGCGGCCGGCCAGGCGCGTCGACCGGGCGAAGTCACGCCATCACCGTGGGCGTCCAGGTCGCGCCTCCTCCGAAGCGGAGGGTGCGGCCGTGGCCGCTGCTGTCCGCCACCGTGCCACCCTCGCCTTCACGGAACAGATAGTGTGCCATCAGGGCCGCATAGTATGGATGTTGCGCGAGCAGGATCTCTTGCGACCACCATTGCGAAATCACGTCAGGGGGCAGCACGCTGTTCCACAGGCGAATGTCGCGCAACCGGCCGCTGAACAACGGCGGAGGATAGGGGTTCCCGCTGGTATCGCGCCACGGAGCCGCCTGCCTGAAGAGGCGCCCGACGACCAAGTTGCCCGCCGGCCAATTGTTCACCGCCGACCGCCAAGGAGCGAACACCGACTGCGATACCGGCGCTCCGTTGACGTACATGACGACGTTCGTGCCGTCGTAGCTGACCGCGACGTGCGTCCAGGTGTTCGCCGGAATCGGGTTGGCGGGCGGCGTGCTGCTCATTTGGACGTCCACGCCCACGTTGCCGATCTGAAAGAGCGGTTTCCCGTCTTGGAGAACGAATTGCCAGCCGGCCCACAATCCCCACCCGTCGTTATCGATTTCTTGCAGCGGCCGGCTGATGAAGACTGCGCGTCCGCCCGAGCCGTCCCAGAACACCTTCGCTTCGATGGTTGCGGTGTAAGGCTTGTTGATGACGCTCCAGGTATCCGTCGCCACGCTGGCGGCAAACCCACCGGATCCCTTGGGAACGGTGAAGTCATTGCGGATGGCCGGCAGGATCCGCAATCGCACCGCGTCGTCGATCGACCGGAACCACGCGACGTTGGTGCCGCCGCGTGTCCAGGACACGTAGCTGCCGTCGGCTCCGACTTGTCCCATCACCGGGACGTAGCGCTTGCGCCGCGAGGCCGATTGGAGTGCCGGGTCCTGGCTGGGAGCCATGACGAGACGAAACGACGCCGGTTCGATGGTTGGGTCCACCATGACGCGATCGTAGCGATCTCTGTTGATGTAGCCTGGGCGGGATAACTCCCGGATCGTGAACGTGTCCGTCCGGCCAGTCGGCTCGAACCGCCAAGCTTCGTCCCCGTTGCCCCAATTGTGATCCCGGAACTGCACCGTGTAGTTGAGCGTGGCGTTCTGCGCGGCCGGGCTGCCGTACATCACCTGCGACTCGTCGATCCGGCCGAATTGCAGGTTGGCGCCTCGCACCAGGTACCAGCGGCCGTCGTAGAGGCTGTCGGGATAGGATGCGAGCCAGTCCGGAATCTGCTCGTTCAACATGCTGATTTGGAGATCGAGATCGCTTGCGGCCGCGGTCAACTCGAGTTGCAGCAGGGAGAACTGGCCGGCGCTCCGCCGCGCCGCCGCCAGGGCCGACAGGCCGATGTACTGCGTGATGACCACGCCGTGCAGCCAGGACCGCAGCAGATCGCGATAGCGGCTCAGCGGGACCGACGGATCCAGCTGCGTCGGCGTATACGCGTTGAACCAGCGATCGGCGAAGACGTTGATCAAGGGATTGTTCTGCCCGAGCGTGTCGCGGCCGAGCATCACGTCCGCGATCACCTTCAGCGAGTAGGACGCACCGAGGTTGACATCCAAGATCGCGGTGCGCAGGGAGGTCGCGAAGCTGAGCCGCTCCTCCGGCGATTCGATCTGGGTGAGGCGCTGCAATTGCAGGCCGAAGTTTTCGATGCGCTCGACGGCGTCGAAGCCGCGCGTGATCAGATGCTGAAACTCGACCTCCAGCAAGACCTGATCCAGCTTGCTGAGTATCTGCTGCTGCGTTACGAGGATCTGCGCCAGCGTCGATTTGATCGTCGAGAGATCGCTGACCGGGGTGTTGAAGCCGAAGGCGCCGAGGACCTCGGAGGAGACCCATGCCAGCGCCAGCCCGCCGGCGACCTTTCCAAGCTCGGCGACCTTGTTCTCGATGAATCCGGTGATCCACTCCGAGGTCGCGATCCAGGCCAATTCGTCAGCGTTCGCGGCCGGAGTGCCTTCCGCCGCGGCGCGCAGGGGCGGTATCGCGATCGGCAGCATCGCCGCGGCAACGCCGGATGAAACGCCCCGCAAGAGCGCGCGCCGGGAAAGCGGATGGTTCACGGACGACCTCCAGCGAGCGGCAGACCCTCGATTGCTACGAACTATCGGCAACGACTAGTACAATCCCTCGGCAGGAAACGCGCGCTTCCCGCGCGCCCCGGGCGGGGCCGCCACGCGAGCGCTAGGCGAGCTCGACTCCCCAGCGCCGCAACGCCGCGCGCCCGCCCTGGCCGGGCTCGGGTGCGGGCCCTTGCACCGTGCCGGGCGTGCGCGAGAAGCGCGGCGCCGGCGCCGGCTGGACGACCCCGTCTCGCTCGAGGTAGACCTCGCGGGCCCGCATGTGCGGGTGATCCGGCGCCTCGCCGAGCGCCAGCACCGGTGCGACGCAGGCGTCGGTGCCTTCGAGCAGCGCGGCCCACTCGTCGCGCGGCTTGGTCGCGAACACCGCCGCCAGCGCGTCGGCTTGCGTGTCCCAGTCCGCCGGGTCGCCGGCGAGAGCCGCGTGCGGTGCCGCGAGGGCGAGCCGTTCGAGCAGGACGGCGAAGAACTTCGGTTCGAGCGGTCCGACCGCGACGTAGCGGCCGTCGGCGCAGGCGTAGCAGCGGTAGTTCGGTGCCGCGCCGCCGAGCAGGCTGCGCTCGCGTTCCAGCGTCAAGCGGCCCTGCGCGGTCAGGCCGCTGAACATCGCCATCAGCGAGGCGGTGCCGTCGACGATCGCGGCGTCGATCACCTGCCCGCGGCCCGAGCGCTCGCGCTCGTAGAGCGCGGCCGCGATGCCCAGCGCGAGGTAGAGCGCGCCGCCGCCGAAGTCGCCGACGAGGTTGAGCGGGGGCACCGGCGGCCGGTCCGGCGGGCCCAGCGCGGCGAGCGCGCCCGTGAGCGCGACGTACGCGATGTCGTGCCCGGCCGCGTGCGCGAGCGGGCCGGTCTGGCCCCAGCCCGTCATGCGGCCGTAGACCAGGCGCGGGTTGCGTTCCAGCGCGACGTCCGGGCCGAGCCCGAGCCGCTCCATCACGCCGGGCCGAAAGCCTTCGATCAGCACGTCCGCGCGCGCGAGCGCCGCGAGCGCGAGCGCGCTGCCGGCGGGCGATTTCAGATCGAGCGCGAGCGCGCTGCGGCCGCGCGAGGTGACGGGGTCCGTCTGCACGGGCGCGCCTTCGCGCTCGATCCGCACCACGTCGGCGCCGAGATCGGAGAGCAGCATCGCGCAGAACGGCGCGGGGCCGATCCCGGCGAACTCCAGCACCCGCACGCCGGCCAGCGGACCGCTCACGGGCGTCAGCGCGGCGCCATGCGGATCGCGCCGTCGAGCCGCACGCTCTCGCCGTTGAAGTAGCCGTTCTCGAGCATCTGCAGCGCCAGCGAAGCGTACTCGGCTGGATCGCCCAGGCGCTTGGGGAACGGGACCGACGCGGCCAGCGCGCTCTTGACGTTGTCCGGTACGGCGCCCAGCAGCGGCGTGTCGAAGATGCCGGGCAGGATCGTGTTGACCCGGATGCCGTCGTTCATCAGGTCGCGCGCGACCGGCAGGGTCAGGCCGACGACGCCCGCCTTCGAGGCCGCGTACGCGGCCTGGCCGACCTGC
>JASLGJ010000314.1 GCA_030150085.1 Candidatus Elarobacter sp.
GCTCAAGCTGGCCCAGGACCATCCGGGCAAACAGGTGTGCTTCTTCGCGATCGGCTTCGAGACGACGGCGCCCTCGACCGCGCTCACGCTGCTGCGGGCGCGCGAGCTGGGAGTGCGCAACTTCTCGGTATTCAGCAATCACGTCACGATCGTGCCGGCGATCCGCGCGATCCTCGACTCGCCCGACATGCGCTTGGACGGCTTCGTCGGGCCGGGCCACGTCGCGACGATCACCGGCTGCCGGCCCTACGAGTTCGTCGCCCGCCGCTACGGCAAGCCGGTGGTGGTGGCGGGGTTCGAGCCGCTCGACCTGCTCGAAGCGATCCTGATGGTGCTGCGCCAGATCCGCGCCGCTGAAGCGAAGGTCGAAAACCAGTACCGCCGGATCGTGCCCTGGGAAGGCAACCCCGCCGCGCTGCGCGCGCTGGCGGCGGTGTTCGAGCTGCGCCCGTACTTCGAGTGGCGCGGGCTGGGCTTCATCTCGCAGTCCGCCCTCAAACTGAAAGAAGCGTTCGCCCCGTGGGACGCCGAGGTGCGCTTCGCGCTGCCCGGGGTGCGGGTGACCGACCCGCGCGCCGCGCAGTGCGGCGAGGTGCTCAAGGGCGTGCTCAAGCCGCCGCAGTGCAAGCTGTTCGGCAAGGAGTGCGACCCCGAGCACCCGGTCGGCGCGCTGATGGTGTCGAGCGAAGGCGCCTGCGCGGCCTACTACCGCTACGCTCGCACCGCCGAAGCGGTTCAGGCCTGACGTGACCTCGGCCGCCGCGGCTCGCCCGCGCCTGCGCTTCACCGACGCGCAGATCGAGATGGCCCACGGCGCGGGCGGCAAGGCTTCGCGCCGCTTGGTCGAGGGGCTGATCGCGCCCGCGTTCGCCAACCCGGTGCTGGGCGCGCTCTCCGACGCGGCGGTCTTCCCGCTGGGCGGCGCGCGCGTGGCGACGACGGCCGACGGCTACGTGGTGCGCCCGCTGCGCTTCCCGGGCGGCTCGATCGGCGACCTGGCGGTGAACGGCACCGTCAACGACCTCGCCGTGTCGGGCGCGCGCGCGGTCGCGCTGATGGCCTCGTTCGTGCTCGAAGCCGGGCTGCCGGCCGACGCGCTCCGCGCGGAAGTGGAGGCGATGGCCGCGGCGGCGCGGCGGGCCGGGGTGCCGATCGTCGGCGGCGACACCAAGGTCGTCGAGCACGGCAAGTGCGACGGGATGTACGTCACCACGTTCGGGGTGGGCCTGGTCGACGAGCGGCTCGCGCTCGACCCGCGCGCGGTGCGCGCCGGCGACGCGGTGCTGGTGAGCGGCCCGATCGGCGACCACGGCATCACCATCCTGCTCGCGCGGGGCGAGCTGGACCTGGAGGCCGACCTGCGCTCCGACACGCGCTCGGTGTGGCCGTTCGTCGAAGCCCTGATCGCGGCGTGCGCGAGCGGGCTGCGCTGGATGCGCGACCCGACCCGGGGCGGGGTCGCGACCGCGCTCAACGAGCTGGCGCGCGAGTGCGAGCTGGGCATCGTGCTGCGCGAAGCCGACGTGCCGCTGCGGCGCGAGGTGCGCGGCGCCTGCGAGGTGCTCGGCCTCGACCCGCTCCACATCGCCAACGAGGGCCAGCTGCTGGCCGTGGTCGCGCCGCAGGACGCCGAGCACGCCCTGGCCGCGCTGCAGGCCGTGCCGGGCGGCGAGGGCGCGCGCCTGATCGGCGAGGTGCGCGCCGAGCACGCCGGCACGGTGGTCGGCATCACCCCCTACGGCGGCACGCGCGCGATCGACATGCTGGTCGGCGACCCGCTCCCGCGCATATGCTGAGCGAGCCGGCCCACGGACCGAGCGAACGCGTCGACGGTTCGCTTGCGATGCGGCTGGCGGAGCAGCTGCGGGCGCGCAACCCCGTGCTGCGGTCGTTCTTCGAGCGCGAGGCGCCGCGGCTGGCGCGCGCGGCGCGGGAGATGGCCGAGCGCTTCGGGCGCGGCGGGCGGCTGTACGCGTTCGGCAACGGCCCGTATTCGACCGACGCGGCGCACGTGTCGGTGGAGTTCGTCCACCCGGTGATCGTCGGCAAGCGCGCGCTGCCCGCGCTCGACGTCAGCGCGGCGCCCGAGCCGTTCGTCGAGGCCCTGGTCGGGCCCGACGACATGGCGATCGGCTTCGGCCCGCCCGAGGGCGACCCGGCGGTCGCGAGTGCCCTGCGCGCGGCACGCCGCAAGGGCGCGTTCACCGTCGCCTGGCCGGGCGGCGGCACCGACAGCAGCAAGCACACCGGCACTGACGCCGACGCCGCTGCCGACATTGATGCCGACACCGACGCTGAAGGTGGAGCCGACTACGCTGTGCGCGCGCCCGGCGCCGACGCGCACGTCCACCAGGAGGCGTTCGAGGTGCTCGGCCACACGCTCTACGAGAGCGTGCACGTGTTCCTCGAGCACGGCCGCGAGCTGGGCGAGGACGTCGGCGCGTCCGCGTTTCTCTACCCCTACCTCGGCGCGGGCCAAGACGACGCGCGGGACGACGGGGCGGCCATCGTGGCCGACGTCGCGGCGTCGGTGGCGGCCAAGGCGCGCGACGGCGAGCGGCTGCGCGAGCAGGTCGCGGCCGAGCAGGCCGGTGCGATCGCGGCCGCGGTCGAAGCCATGGGCGCGCGGCTGAGCGCGGGCGGACGGCTGCTGGTCTTCGGCAACGGCGGCTCGGCGACCGACGCGACCGACTTCGCGCTGGACTGCGTGGCCGCGGAGCCGGGACAGCGCGCGCTGCCGGCGCTCTCGCTGGCCGCCGAGCCGGCGGTGCTGAGCGCGATCGCGAACGACGTGGGCCACGAGCTGACCTTCGTGCGCCAGATCATCGCGCAGTCCCGCCCGGCCGACGTCGCCTTCGCGCTCTCGACCAGCGGCGGCTCGAAGAACGTCGTCGCCGCGCTGATCGAAGCGCGGCGGCGCGGGCTGCTGACCGTCGCGCTGCTCGGCTACGACGGCGGCGAGATCGTCCGGCGCGGCTTGGCCGATCACCCGATCGTGGTGCGCTGCGACTACGTCCCGCGCATCCAGGAGACGCAGGCCGCGATCTACCACGTCGTGCGCCGCGCGCTCGGCGAACCGGCGACGGGAGCCGAGCGCGCCGCCGGTGGCTGAACCGGGCGCCGGTGGTCCGAACGACGCGACGCAGGCCGTGGCCGCGCGCGACGTGACGGTGCGCGGCGTCGTGCAGGGCGTCGGCTTCCGGCCCTTCGTGTACCGGCTCGCGGGGCGCTACGGGCTGACCGGGTGGGTGCGCAACGGTGCGAGCGGCGTGCGCATCCACGCCGAAGGCCCGCCCGCCGCGCTGGACGCCTTCGCCCGCGCGGTGTCCGCCGAAGCACCGCCGGCCGCGACCGTCGCCTCGGTCGAGGACGCGCCCGGGACGCCGGAAGGGCACGACGCGTTCGTCATCCGCGCCAGCGGCGGCGACGAGCCCTTGAGCGCGCGCATCTCGCCCGACCTGCCGGTCTGCGAGGCCTGCCTGCGCGAGCTGTTCGATCCCGCCGACCGCCGCTGCGGCTACCCGTACATCACCTGCACCGACTGCGGCCCGCGCTACAGCATCATCGTCGGGTTGCCGTACGACCGCCCGCTGACGACGATGGCCGCCTGGCCGCTGTGCGTCCGGTGCGAAGCGGAGTACCACGACCCCGCCGACCGCCGCTTCCACGCCCAGCCGCTCGCGTGCCCGGAGTGCGGACCGACGTACGTGCTGCGCGGCTCGAGTTCCCTCGGCGGCGATTGGAACGAGGCCGCAGCTGCGCTCGAAACCGCTGATGGCGCACGTGGCGCAGAGGTGATCGAAAGCGCTGCTGCAGTACTGCGTTCCGGTCTGATCCTGGCCGTCAAAGGGCTCGGCGGTTATCATCTCGCGTGCGATGCGGCGAATGCCGAAGCGGTGACCGCGCTGCGCGAGCGCAAGTACCGCAAAGAGCGCCCGTTCGCGCTGATGGCGCGCGACCTCGCCGCCGCGCGCGCGCTCGTCGAGCTGAGCCCCGAGGCGGAAGCGCTGCTGACGTCGAGCGCGCGCCCGATCGTGCTCGCGCCGGCCCGCCGCGCGCTGCCCGGGATCGCGCCCGGCAACCGCGAGCTGGGCGTGATGCTGCCGTACGCGCCGCTGCACCACCTGCTCTTCGCCGCCGGAGCGCCCGGCGTGCTCGTGATGACGAGCGCGAACCGCTCGAGCGAGCCGATGGCGTACGAGGACGACGACGCGCTGGCCGGCCTGGCCGGAATCGCCGACGCGTTCCTGATCGGTGAACGCCCGATCGCGCGCCGCGTCGACGACTCGGTCGCACGCGTCACCGTGCTCGGCCCGGCGGTGTTGCGCCGCGCGCGCGGCCTGGCCCCGCAGGCGGTCGCGGCACTGCCGACGGCCCGGCCGCTGCTGGCCCTCGGAGGCGACCTCAAGAACGCCGTCGCGCTGGTCGTCGACGGCCAAGTCTTCGTGAGCCAGCACGTCGGCGACCTCGATCACGTCCCGGCCCGCGCGGCGTTCGAGGTTGCCGTGCAGGACCTGTGCGCGACGTACGGGCTCGACCCGGCCAAGCTGCTCGTCGCGCACGACGCCCATCCGGAGTACGCCTCCACCGCGTACGCCCGCGCGCTGAGCGAGACGCGCGCCGCCGTGCAGCACCACCGTGCCCACGTCGCGAGCGTGCTGGCCGAGCGCGGCGCGTGGAGGCACGAGGTGGTGGGCGCGGCGTTCGACGGCACCGGTTACGGCGACGACGGCACGATCTGGGGCGGCGAGTTCTTCGCGGGCAGCGTCGCGGGCGGCTTGCACCGCGTGGCGCACCTGCGCCGGGCCGCGCTCCCCGGCGGCGATGCGGCGGCGCGCTTCCCGGTCCAGGCGGCGGCCGGCTTCCTGCACGGCGCGGACCTCGCCGGCGGCGCCTTCGGCAGCCCGGATCTGACCGCTGCGCCGTTC
>JASLGJ010000323.1 GCA_030150085.1 Candidatus Elarobacter sp.
GTAGCCGATCTCCAGCGCGATGACGTCGAGCGCCGAGAGCGCGCCCGGCGCGGGGCGCGCGGACCCGGCCGCGCCGGCGGGGCCGGGAACGAGGAGCGAAGCGGCCAGGAGCGGGGCGAGCAGACGGCGGGACACGCCGCAGTCGTTCCCGCAATCGCGCCGCCCTCTCATGGTTGCTCCATGCCATGAAATGCCACTGAGAAATAGTGCTTACCAGTTACGGTGCGCCGCCGCGCGCGGTTTTCCGCCGATTTGATGGTTCTCGTCCCGTCCGGGCGCTAGGATACGTCGGGTAGGGCATCTGCCCTAGGTTTTCTTCAAGGAGTATCCTCGTCAATGAGCATCACCTCGGTTTTCAGCCTCGTCGGGCTGCTGGCGGCCTTGGGTCTGGGCACGGTGGCGCACCACCCCATCGCCGGGGGCTCGCCGGCGCGCGGTACGGATCTGACGAGCCCTTCCCCCGCTGCCGCGGCCGACCCGCGCGGCGACGCCGTGGAGACGAAAGGGGTATGGCGCCCGCTGGACACGGTGGGCGGCACGCCGGCGCACTAGCGGGCTGCGGCCTACAATCGCCCGGGGAGGGAGGACGACGGCGGAGCCCGCGCGGAACGCGACCGTACGGCGTGAGGCAGCAACTTTTGCCGTCTCTTGCCATAGGAGTGCAGCGGGTATGCAGCCACAACGCGTGCAGTTCGGTTCGGAGGTCGATCGTTCGCCCGTCCCGACCGGGTCCGTCGCTTTCGCGCGCGACGCCTGGTTCCGGGGTGACTTCGACGCGTGCCTCAAGGCCCTGGACGCCGCGGGAGAGCCGCCCGCCGACGGCTCGCTGCGCGAGGAAGCGCTCTTGCTGCGCGCCCGCGCGCTCTACCGGCTGCGCCGCTTCGGCGAGGTCGTGGTGCTGCTCGGTCCGATCCTGACCGCGTTCCGCAGCGTCGACGAGGCCTGCACCGCGCGCATGCTCCACGCCTCGGCGGTGAGCCAGACGCAGGGCCCCGACCAGGGCCTGCCCCTCTTGGCCGAGGTCGCGCTGATCGCCGAGGCGCGCCAGGCGCACCCCGCGATCCGCGGCGAGATCGCCTATTTCCGCGCCCTCGCGCACTGGACGAAGCGCGAGTACGACGCGGCGCTGCGCTTCGCGCAGGTCGCCGAAAGCGTGCGGGCCGACGTCATCTCGGTGCGCGCCACGCAGCTGCGCGGCTTCGTCGCCGTCACCCAGCGCCGCTACCGCGAGGCGCTGCACCTGTTCCGCGCGGCGCTCCGGACGTACTGGCGCTGCCGCGAGCGCGACGCGTTCCTGGCCGAGACCATCGTGGTGCAGATCGCCTCGCTGGAGGTCACGCTGCGCTCGGCGAGCGTCCCGGGCACCCACACCGGCGCCGAGGCGCGCCGCACCCGGCCCTTCGGCGAGAGCGAGCCCGAGCCGTGCTCGCTTCCGCGCCTGCAGACCATCGTGCTCGACGGCTGGCTCTACGCCCACGACGGCGACGCGGGCAGCGCGTACCGCCAGATGCGCCTGGCCGCCGAGCTGGCCCCGAGCCCGGCCTGGCGCGCTTGGGCGCTGACCGAACGGGCCGCGATCGCCGCCGCCTTCGGCGAGGTCCACGCCGCGCGCGAGCACGCCGCCCAGGCGCTCGAGCTGGCGGCCCAGGTCGACTGGAACGCCACCGTCGGCGAGGAGCGCGTCACCCTGCTGATGCTGGCCGAGGTGCTGGCCGCGGTCGATCCGCTCGCCGCCGGGCCGCTGCTGGACCGCTACGACGCGCTGACCGCGCCGATCGAGGCGGCCCAAGTCATCAGCGACGACCCGCGCCGCGAAGGGCTGGAGCAGCACGTCCGCGGGCTGGTGGCCCGCACGCGCGGCGACGCGGCGGGCGCGCGCGCCTGGCTGCAGCGCGCGTTCGCGACCTTCCGCGACTGCGGCAAGATCTGGCGCGCCGCGCTCTCGCTGATCGAGCTCGACGCCGTCCCGGCCGCGGCGCCGGCGAGCGAAGCGCTCTCGATCGAGACGGCGGCCCGGATCGTGCGCGAGAACTTCCCCCGCTCGTTCCTGGCCCGCCGGCTGCTGAGCTGGGAGAACGGCTACGGCGACCCGGTCGCCGCGCGCCTGACCCGCACGCAGCGCGAGATCCTGCGCCACCTGCTGGCCGGCAGCGTGCCCAAGGAGATCGCCGCCGCGACCGGCCGCGCCTACAAGACGGTGCGCAACCACGTCGAGGCGATCGAGCAGTTGTTCGGCGTCCACTCCGTGCCCGAGCTGATCGTGGTCTGCTACCGGCGCGGCCTCGCGCCGCCGCCGGCCGAGCCGCCCGTCGACCGTTCCGCCCAGAAACACGAGCTTGCCTGGCGGTGAGTCGAGGGAGCGGGTTCGTGAGACCGGGTTGGTATCGAGGAATTCTTACAATTGAAAATTAAGGGTTGCGAGCCGGGATTCGTTTCGACTCGTAAGGATGAACTTTTATCGTGCCTCAGGCCCTGTCGACTCATAAAAAAGTCAAGCTCGCACCCGATTCGTACAACCTCGCCAGGACGCTGTTCGAGGCCGGGGCCGACAAACGAAAGATTCCGGTTCGCCCGGAATGGCGCGGACCGGCGCTCAACGATCTGGTCAACATCAAGAAAATCGCCAAGCGCCACGATGCGGGTAAGGGAAAGAACGGCGCCCCGGGCGCGATCTCATT
>JASLGJ010000401.1 GCA_030150085.1 Candidatus Elarobacter sp.
GTCCGTCCAACCTCAAGACCCGCGCGGGCGCGCGCCCCGGCGACGTGGTGGCGGTGACCGGCCCCCTGGGCGGCAGCCGGGCCGGCCTGCTCGTGGCGCTCGGACGGATCGGCCCGGACGGGTCTTGAGGTTGGACGGACGGACCTCGCCGACCACGGTCAGGGCCAGGGTGATGGCCGGGGCGCGGGTGACGTCGCCGCCGGCGACCGCGCAGCGGGCGCGCTTGGCCAGCGCGGCGAGGCCGTCGTAGCAGGCCAGGGTCCAGGCCGGGTCGGTCCCCGGCGGAAGGCCGAGCGCGATGGTCGCCAGGACCGGCCGCGCGCCCATCGCGGCGACGTCGGAGAGGTTCGCCGCCAGCGCGCGGTGGCCGACCTCGGCCGCGCTCATCGCGGCGCGGGTGAAATGCACGCCCTCGACCAGCGCGTCGGTGGTGATCACGGAACGATTGCTGCGCGAGGGCTGCCAGACCGCCGCGTCGTCCCCGATCCCCACGAACAAGCGCTCGCGCGTCACGCCCGCCAGCCGCTCCCCGATGGCGGCGATCAGCTCGTCCTCGGTCATACGGCGCCGGCTACGCCGCCGTTCAAGCGGACGCTTTTGGGACCGCGTCGATGCGCGCGCGCATCGCGCGGAGCGCCGCGGGCGGGTCGGCGGCGGCGAACACGCTGTTGCCGGCGACGAGCACGTCCGCGCCGGCCTGCACCGCGCGCTCGAGGTTGGCCAGGCCGATGCCGCCGTCGACCTCGATCTCGCAGGCCGGATTGCGCTCGTCGAGCAGCGCGCGCACCTCGGCCACCTTGGTCAGCGCGCGCTCGATGAACGACTGCCCGCCGAAGCCGGGGTTGACGCTCATCACCAGCACCCGGTCGATCTCCTCGAGCAGGTCCTGCAGCATCACCGTCGGCGTGCCGGGATTGATCGCGATGCCGGCCTTGGCGCCGATGTCGCGCAGGTGGCGCAGCAGGCGGTGCTGGTGCGGCGTGGCCTCGTAGTGGAACGTGATGACGTCCGCGCCGGCCTCGCGGAACGCGTCGACGTAGCGCTCGGGCTCGGCGATCATCAGGTGGCAGTCGAAGGTCAGCGCGGTCAGCCGGCGCAGGTCCCGGACGATCTTCATGCCCCAGGTGAGGTTGGGCACGAAGCGGCCGTCCATCGAGTCGAGGTGCAGCTCGTCGGCGCCCGCGTCCTCCACCATGCGGATCTGGGCCGCGATGTCGGCGAAGTCGGCGCTGAGCAGCGAGGGCGCGATCTTGACCGAGCGCGGCACGATCATTTCTTCTGCTTGTCTTCGGGCGGGTTGGTGGGGTTGACGCGCGGCGGCTCGCGCCCGACCACGGTCTGGTTGAGCAGCTCGTTGTTGATGTAGGTGTCGACCTCGGCCGAGCCGACCGCGTTGACGTTGAAGTCCAGCTTCTGGCCGCCTTGCGCGAAGCCGTCGTAGACGTTCCAGGTGCCGGTGTCGTCGCGCACCTCGACCCGCACGCGGGCGGTGTCGTTGCGGGCCGGCACGGTCGCCGCGACGTGGACCTGGCGGATCAGGTAGCCGTACTCGCCCGGTCCGGCGCTGACTTGCAGCGAGACTTCCTGGAAGGGGTCGATCGTCGCGCCGGGACCGGGGTTCTGGCGCACCACCTCGCCGCGCGGCGGGCCGCCCGGCCCGAACGGCGTCCAGACGATCTGGCCCAGGTGGATGCGCGCGCGCTGCGCGGCGCGGCGCGCGTCGTCGACCTGCATCCCGCTCAGGTTGGGCACGCGCACGCCGCTGGGCGGGCCCTTCGACAGCGTCAGGCTGACCTTCGAGCCTTGGCGCACGCTGGAGAGCGGCGCGGGGTCTTGCGAGACGACGTGGTTGGCCGGCACGTCGTCGTTCGCGACGGTGGTCGTCTTGTCGAGCTGCAGCTTGAGCCGGTTGAGGTCGAGCGAGGCGTTGCGCAGCGACTCGAAGCGCAGGTCGGGCATGGGAAAGATCGTCACCCCGGTCGAGACGATCAGCGAGATCTGCCGCCCTTCGCGCACCCGCGCGCCGGGCCCGGGCTGCTGCCCCATCACGACGTCCTTGGGAAAACGGTCGGAGGGCTGCGAGGCGACCACGCTGCAGCGCAGCCGCAAGCGCGCGCACTCGCTCTGCGCGTCGCCGTTGGTCTGGCCGGTGAAGGCCGGCACGAGCACGCTCTGGGCGCTGGGGCCGAAGAAGTCCTTGATCGAGCGTCCGAACCAGACCGTGACCCCGACCGCCAGCGCGAGCGCGAGGGCGAACAGCCAGTCGCGGTCGAGCAGCGCGTTGCCGCGCCGCCGCCGGACCGGGGCCGGGGCGACCGCGTCCGCGCCGTCCGCCTGCATCAAGCCAGCGCCTCGAGCTGCGCTTCGTCGAACTCCGCGTTGCTGTAGACGCGCTGCACGTCCTCGTGCTCCTCGAGCGCGTCGAGGAAGGTCAGCACTTTCTCGGCGTCGCCGCCGGGCTGGGTGGTCTGCGTCGCCTCCATCGCGAGCTGCGCGCTGCGCACCGCCAGGCCCGCCGCCTCGAGCGCGTCCTTGACCGCCATCAGCGCGGTCGGCTCGGTGACGATCTCGGCCGGGTCGCCGTCACCGAAGCGCACGTCGATCACGCCGTCGACCAGCGCCTTCTCGGTCAGCTCGTCCTCGGAGAGGCGGCCCGCGGCGACCTCGATCACGCCGCGCGCGACGAACATCCAGCCCACGCTGCCGGTCTCGCCCAGGGTGCCGTCGTTGCGCGAGAACAGGAAGCGCATCTCCGACGCGGTGCGGTTGCGGTTGTCGGTCGCCGCGTCGACGATCACCGCCACCCCGGCCGGTCCGTAGCCCTCGTAGCGGATCTCCTCGATCTCCTTCTCGCCCGCGCCGCCGCTCGCGCGCGCGATCGCGCGCTTGATGTTGTCCTGCGGCATGTTGTTCTCGCGCGCCTTGTCGACCGCCATCTTCAAACGGTAGTTGGCGTCGGGATCGGGCGAGCCGTTCTTGGCCGCGAGGATGATCTCTTTGCTGAGCTTGGTGAAGAGCGCGCCGCGCTGCGCGTCGACCTTGCCCTTCTTGAGCTTGATGTTGTGCCACTTGGAATGACCTGACATGGAGCTTTCTTCTTTACTTGGCTTACGCGATGCGGCGGAGGGCCCGGCCGAAGAACGCGCGGACCCGGCCGCTGCGGTCGATGCCGCGGCCCGCGGC
>JASLGJ010000412.1 GCA_030150085.1 Candidatus Elarobacter sp.
CGAAGGGGAGCGGCAACAGCCTGGCCTGGAAGCGCCCGCACGAGCCCAACGGCGCGTTCCGGCCGCTGTTCGCGCTCGATCCGAACGTGCAGTACACGGTCGTCGGCGACGACGACACGAAGCTCTACCTGCACACCAACGCGCGGGCCCCGCGCGGCCGGCTGGCATGGGTCGACCTCGGCGACCCGCGCCGCGTCCTGCACGACATCGTGCCGCAGAGCGCGGACACGCTCGAAGAGGTGTCGCTCGTCGGCAACCGCTTCTACCTGAGCTACCTGCACGACGCGCACGCGCTGGTCCGCATCGCCGGTCTGCGCGGCACGCCGCTGGGCACGATCGCGCTGCCCGGAATCGGCAGCGGCGGCCTGCCGCGCGCGCGCCGCACGGACCGCATCGCGTACTACGGCTTCGCCTCGTACGCCTATCCGACCACGATCTACCGCTACGACACGCGCACTGGCACCAGCACGGTGTACCAGAAGCCGAAGATCGCCTTCGATTCCGCGCCGTACGTCACCGACCTGATGTTCGCGACCTCGAAGGACGGGACCAAGGTGCCGGTGTTCGTCACGCACCGCAAGGATCTGCCGCGCGACGGCTCGACCCCGACGATCGTCTTCGGCTACGGCGGGTTCGACATCAACGAAACGCCCGGCTTTCACTCCGGCGCGGCGCTGTGGCTGCAGATGGGCGGCGCGTACGCCGACGTGGTGCTGCGCGGGGGCGGCGAGTACGGCGAAGCCTGGCACGACGCGGGCCGGCTGGCCAACAAGCAGCACGTGTTCGACGACTACCTGGCCGCTGCGCAGATGCTGATCGACAGCAAGATCACCTCGACTCCCAAGCTGGCCGCGAACGGCGGCTCCAACGGCGGCCTGCTGGTCGGCGCGGCGATCACCCAGCGCCCCGACCTGTTCGGCGCGGCGATCCCCGAGGTCGGCGTGCTCGACATGCTGCGCTTCCAGAAGTGGACCGTCGGCAAGGCCTGGGTGCCCGAGTACGGCTCGGCCGACACCTCGCCCGAACAGTTCACGTGGCTGTACGCGTACTCGCCCGACGACAACGTCAAGGACGGCACCGCCTACCCGCCGACGCTGGTGATGACCTCGGATCACGACGACCGCGTCTACCCGGCGCACTCGTTCAAGTTCGCCGCCGCGCTCCAGCACGCGCAGAGCAACGACGCGCCGATCCTGCTGCGCGTCGAAGCGAAGGGCGGGCACGGCGGCGGCCGCCCGACCGACAAGATCATCGACGACGGGGCGGACCGCTACGCGTTCCTGGTCAAGACGCTGAACTTCACCCCCACGCTATGAGCTTCGCGCGGCGCTGGGGCGAGCGGGCCGCGATCGGCGCGTTCGCGCTGGCGCTGCTCTACCCGCTGGCCGGGCTGCTCGCCCCGGTCGGGCGCTGGGAGTGGAATCCCCAGGTGGCCGGGCCGAGCCTGGCCTCGGTGCGCGTCTCGCTCGGCCTGACCGCCGCCGCGATGCTGGTCGTGGTCGCGCTCGGCACGCCGGTCGCGCTGTACCTGGCGCGCTGCGGGCGGCGCGAGCGGGTCTGGTGGCAGGCCGCGCTGCTGGTCTCCATCCTGCTCCCGCCGCTGGCGCTGGGGATCCTGATGGCGCTGGCCTTCGGGCCGCAGACCGCGCTCGGCGCGGCGCTGGCCCGGCTGGGAATCGGCACCACCAACACCGCCGCGGCCTTCGTCGCGACCCAGGTCTACGTCAGCATCGGCTACTACGTGCTGGGCGCGGCGGCGGCGTTCGGCGCCGTGCCGCGCGCGCTCGAAGCGCAGGCCGCGCTGCTCGGGCACGCCCCCTGGGACGTCTTCCGGCGGATCACCTTTCCGCTCGCCCGGCTGGGCCTGGCGGTCGCGCTCAGCCTGGCCTGGGTGCGGGCCATCGGTGAGCTGGGCGCGGTGCTGATCACCGCCTACCACCCGGCCGGGATGCCGGTCCAGCTCTGGGTCAACCTGGAGAGCTTCGGGCTGCCGGCGGTGCTGCCGCTGCTGGCGATCTTCCTGGCCGCGACGCTCCCGCTGCCCTGGCTGGCGCACGTCCTGGGCGAGCGGCGCGAGCGTGCTTGAGGCGCGGGTGGTCCGCCGCCGGGCGGCCTTCACCGTCGACGCCGCGCTGCAGGTGGAGAGCGGCGGCGCGCTGGCCCTGTTCGGCGCCTCGGGGGCCGGCAAGAGCACCGTGCTGTCGTGCCTGGCCGGGCTGGAAACGGCCGACGACGGCTTCGCCCGGCTCGACGGCCTGACGCTCTTCCCACCGCCTTTGCCGCTGCACCGCCGCCCGATCGGCTACCTGACCCAGGACGCGGCCCTCTTCCCGCACCTGACCGTGGCCCAGAACGTGCGCTTCGCGGTCGACGGCGCGCGCGAGGGACCGCGCCGGCGCGAGGCGTGGCTCGAGGAGCTGCGCGAGCGCCTGCGCCTGCACGCGATCTGGGACACCGGAGCGACCCGCATCTCGGGCGGCCAGGCGCGGCGTGTCGCTCTCGCGCGCATGCTGGCACGACGGCCGAAGCTGGTGCTGCTCGACGAGCCCTTCACCGGGCTGGACCGCCACCTCGTGCGCAGCCTGCTCGACGACCTGGTGGCCTGGCGCGCCGTGCTCGGCTTCACGCTGCTCGTGGTCGACCACCAGCCCGCGATCCTCGAGCGCCTGGCCGACCGGGTCGCGGTGATCGAGGACGGGCGATTGGTGCAGACGGCGAGCTGGGACGAGTTGCGCGCGAACCCGGCGACGGAGCTGTTGCGAGACTTGTTGGCGCCGTTGTAGCGCGGCCTAGCAGCTAGCGGATGCCGACGCTCACTTCGCCCGGTTCGACCACGACGTCGACCGGCCCGGCGAGCACGTGGTCCGCTCGCCGCAGCGAGGGATTGCGCCACGCCCACAGCCCCACGACCGCCAGCGTCGCGACGCCGCCCAGCACCACCGCCGGGACCGCGCCGACGAACGCCGCCAGCGTGCCGGACTCGAACTCGCCCAGCTCGTTGCTGGCGACGATGAACACGCCCTCGACCGCGCTGACACGGCCCCGCATCGCGTCGGGCGTGCCGAGCGCGACCAGCGCGTCGCGGATCGCCATGCTCACCATGTCGGCCGCGCCCAGCAGCGCCAGGGCCGGGATCGCGACCCACAGCGTGGTCGACAGGCCGAACGCGATCGTCGCCGCGCCGAACAGCGCCACCGCCCACAGCAGGCGCGGGCCGGCGTGGCGGTGGATCGGGCGGCGCGCGATGACCAGCGCGCAGAGCGCGGTGCCCAGCGCGACCGAGGCCCGCAGCGCGCCGAAGCCGGCCGCCCCGACGTGGAAGACGTCGGCGGCGTAGAGCGGCAGCAGCGCGGTCGCGCCGCCGAACAGCACCGCGAACAGGTCGAGCGTGATCGCGCCCGCGATCACCGGGCGCGAGCGCAGGAAGCGCAGGCCGGCGAACACGTCGCGGAACGAGGCCGTCTCCTCACGCGGCGGCCGCGTCCGCAGCTTGATCGTGACGACCGCGAGCGCGCCCGCGGCGAACAGCGCCAGCGCGGTGCCGTACACGACCGGCGCGCCGAGCGCCACCAGCACCCCGCCCAGCGCGGGCCCGCCGACACGGACCGTCTGGCGCACCGCCGACGAGATCGCGCTGGCGCGCACGTAGCCGCTCTCCGGAACGATCGCCGGCAGCAGCGCCGACGCGGCCGGAAAGGCGAACGCGCGCGCCGTGCCGGCGACGACCAGCACCGCGAGATCGGCCGCCAGCGCGCCGCCGTCGTGGCGCGCGGCGAGCGGGATCAGCGCCGCGCAGACCGCGATCTGGGTCAGCCCGGCACCGGCGACGATCGCGCGCCGGTCGACCCGGTCGGCGACGATGCCCGTCAGCGGCGCGAGCAGCAGCGAGGGCGCGAACAGCACCAGCCCCACGAGCCCGAGGTCGAACGCGCGGTGCGCGACCGAATAGACCTGCCAGGCTATCGCGACGCTCTGCACCTGCGAGGCGACGTCGAACGCCACGAACGCGGCGAGATACCGCCCGAACCCGGAACGCGGCTTCAGCTCAGATGCCACCACTCAGTGCGGCGGCTCGGGCGAAGCCCGAACGCGAAGGATTCGGGCGCAGCCCGAATCCACTAAACCGATTCGAGCTCGGCCGTGTCGGTGTGGTGCTGGGCGTCGAAGGCGACGCGCTTGGACTTCGCCGCGGCATCGGCCAGCGAGCCCGACTGCGCGGCGGGCGCGGGGGCGGCCGCGGCGGCGCGAGCGCCCGTCAGCGCTTCCATGCCCTTCTTCACCGAGC
>JASLGJ010000413.1 GCA_030150085.1 Candidatus Elarobacter sp.
GGCAAGATCGGCGTGCTGGTCGAGGTCAACTGCGAGACCGACTTCGTGGCGCGCAACGACCGCTTCCGCGAGCTCGTGCGCGACATCGCGATGCACGTCGCCGCGATGTCGCCGCAATATCTGGATCGCGAATCGGTGCCGGGCGACGTGCTCGCCGGCGTGAAGGCGGAGCTCGAGAAGACGGTGCCGCCGGGCAAACCGCCCGACGTCGTCGAGAAGATCCTCGCCGGCAAGCTCAACAAGTGGTACGAGGAGCACACGCTGCTCGAGCAGCCCTTCGTCAAGGACGATGCGCAGACGGTCGGCGAGCTCGTCAAGAGCGTCTCCGGCGTGCTGGGAGAGAAGATCGGCGTCCGCCGCTACGTGAAGTTCGCCCTGGGCGAAGAGTAGCAGGGCGCGCGCCGCGGCGGCTCGGGGTGGCCGCCGCGCCGGCACGGTTTCTCCCTCCAGCTTCTCTTCTCGAAAGGCGACCGTGAGTACCCCAGCCTACAAGCGCGTCCTGCTCAAGATCTCCGGCGAGGCGTTCGCCGGGGACGGCGGCAACAACGTGGACGTCGACACCACGACGGCGATGGCGCGCGAGATCGCGCGCGTTCACGACGACGGCGTGTCGCTGGCGGTGGTGGTCGGCGGCGGCAACATCTGGCGCGGCAAGCCGCACGAGGCGGCCGGCATGGAGCGCGCCACCGCCGACTACATGGGCATGCTGGCGACCGTCATCAACGCGCTGGCGCTGCAGGACTCGCTGGAGCGCATCGGCGTGCCCTCGCGGGTCCAGACCGCGATCGCCATGAACGCGATCGCCGAGCCCTACATCCGGCGGCGCGCCATGCGCCACCTCGAGAAGGGCCGGGTCGTGATCTTCGCGGCCGGCACCGGCAACCCGTACTTCACCACCGACACCACCGCCGCGCTGCGCGCGGTCGAGGTCGGCGCGGAGGCCATCCTCAAGGCCACCAAGGTCGACGGGATCTACACCGCCGACCCCTTCAAGGACCCCAGCGCGACGCGCTTCGTCCAGCTCGACTACCTGCGGGTGCTGGAGCTGGGCCTGGAGGTGATGGACTCCACCGCGCTGACGCTGTGCATGGACAACGGCCTGCCGATCGTGGTCTTCGACATGAACGTCCCGGGCAACATCCGCCGGGTGGTCATGGGCGAGGCGATCGGGACGACCGTCGCACGGAGTGCCGCGCGCGTTCATGGAGAAGAGGTCGGCCATGCTGGATGACGTCTACCGCGATACCGAATCCAAGATGAGCAAGGCGATCGAGGCGACGCGCAACGACTTCGCCTCGGTCCGGACCGGCCGCGCCTCGCCGGCCCTGCTCGACCGCCTCCACGTCGAGGCCTACGGGACCAGCACGCCGATCAAGCAGGTCGCCAGCGTCAACTCGCCCGACGGGCGCTCGCTGATCGTGACCGCGTTCGACAAGAACCTGGTGGGCGCGATCCGCAAGGCGATCGAGACCAGCGACCTGGGGCTCAACCCCAACGTCGACGGCGGCTCGATCCGGCTCTCGATCCCCCCGCTGACCGAAGAGCGCCGTAAAGACCTGGTCAAGCTGATCAAGAAGAAGGCCGAGGACGGCAAGGTGGCGATCCGCAACATCCGCCACAAAGCCAACGACGAGGTCAAGCACCTCGCCAAGAACGGCACGATCACCGACGACCAGATCAAGAAGGGCCAGGACCAGGTCCAGAAGCTGACCGACAAGTTCATCAAGCAAGTCGACGACCTGTTCTCCGGTAAAGAAAAAGAGATCATGGAGGTTTGATGGGTTCTGAGCGAACCCATCAACCTCGCCCTGCGGGCGAATCCCACGATCGGGCATGGCAGGCGGTCTCATGCTGCGAGCGCACGCGGAAGGCCTGAAGTGAACCTCGAAGACTTGGTGATGATGCCGTGGACTCAGGCGCGGGCGCAGCTCGCCGGCCACCCGCTGCGCTTGCGCGTGGTGGCGCCGCCGTACCCGGCGGCCGGGGTCGGAGAGCTGCGGCTGCTGCGGGTCGCGGTCCTGGGCGGCGCGCACGACGGCGCGTACGAGCTGGCCTGCGGCTACGACGGGTACGAGCGCCTCTGATGGCCCGCGAACCCCGGGCGGCGACGCTGCCGCGCCCGCCCAGCGGCGTGACGCTCGACCCCAGCCGCCTGCCCGAGCACGTCGCGATCATCATGGACGGCAACCGGCGCTGGGCCCGCTCGCGCTTCCTGCCTGCGATCGAGGGCCACCGGCGGGGCGTGATCGCGCTGCGCGAGATCACCCGCGCGGCCAGCGACTGGGGCATCCCGATGCTGACCGTGTACGGCTTCTCGACCGAGAACTGGAAGCGCGACAAGACGGAGATCTCGCTCCTGCTCGACCTGTGCGTGTACTTCGCCCAGAACGAGCTGGCCGAGCTGCGCCGCAACAACGTGCGGGTGAACGTGATCGGGCGCTACGAGCAGCTCCCGCCGGCCTCCAAGGACGCGCTCGACGGGCTGGTCGCGCAGACCGCGGGCTGCGACGGGCTGGTCCTCAACCTGGCGGTGAACTACAGCGCGCGCAGCGAGCTGCGCGACGCGGTGGTGCGCATGATGCGCGAGGTCCAGGCCGGCACGCTGGCCCCCGAGGCGATCGAGGAGGACACCCTGGCCGGCTACCTGACCACCGCCGGGATGCCCGACCCCGACCTGCTGATCCGGCCCGGCGGGGAGTCGCGCCTGTCCAACTTCCTGCTCTACCAGGTGGCCTACGCGGAGCTCGTGATCCAGGAGACCTTCTGGCCCGACTTCGGGCGCGACGACTTCGCCGCGGCGCTGGCCGAGTACCAGCGCCGCCAGCGCCGCTTCGGGGGCGCATGACCTCGGCGTCCGCGACGGCCGCTCCGGCGAAGGCCAAGCCGAAGCCCGCCGTGGGCGCGCGGCGGATCGCGATCGGGCTGCTGCTGGCCGTGCTCGGGCTGGGCGCGGTGGCCTGGCCGCCGGCCTTCTCGCTGATCGTGCTGCTGGTCGCGACGGGCTGCATCTACGAGTTCGCCGGGCTCTCGGCCCGCCAGGGCCCGGCCCTCGAGCTGCCGGTCGCGATGGGCGCGGTCTGGGCCTACGTGGTGCTGACCCACTTCGGGCTGATCCACCGCTACGAGGGCGTGCTGATCGCCGCGACCGTGATCGTCGCGCTGGCGACGGTCACCTTCACCAAGCGCTCGGGCTACTTCGCGCGCAGCGGCTACACCCTGCTGGGCGTGCTCTACATCGGCAAGCTGCTGACCTACTTCATCGCCATCCGGGCCCTGCACGACGGCGCGCTGTGGACGGTCTGGGTCATCGTGCTGATCGCCTGCACCGACATCTTCGCGATGCTGGTCGGCAGCGCGCTGGGACGCCGCCCGCTGACCCCCCTCTCGCCCGGCAAGACCGTCGAGGGCGCCGTCGGCGGCTTCGCCGCGGCACTGCTGGCCGGGGCGGCGATCGCGCTGGTGCCCTTCGCCCACGTGGCCTGGTGGCAGGGCGCGATCGTGGGGGCGATCGTCTCGGTCGCGGCGCAGGCCGGCGACCTGGTCGAGAGCGCGCTCAAGCGCGACGCCCGGGTCAAGGATGCGGGCCGCCTGATCGCCGGCCACGGCGGGGTGCTGGACCGCTTCGACTCCTACATCTTCGGCGGGATCGCGTTCTACTTCGCGCTGTTCGCGATCGGCGTGATCTCGCAGAACCGGCTGACCGGCTCGTGAGCGCGCGCCGGGTCGCGATCCTCGGCTCGACCGGCAGCATCGGGCGCCAGGCGCTCGACGTGATCGCCCGCCACCCCGAGCGCTTCGAGGTCGTCGGGCTGGCCGCGGGGCGCAACGTCGAGCTGCTCGCCGAGCAGGTCGCGCGCTTCCGGCCCGACCTGGTCTCCGCCGGGGACGCGGAATCGGCGACCGAGCTGATGGTGCGCCTCGACGCGGCGGGCGTGCCGATTCACGGCAACAAGATGTTCGGCAAGCGCATCGTCTCGGTGACGCACGGTGCGGCCGGGCTGATGGCGGTCGCGGCCGAGAGCGGGGCCGACGTCGTGCTGGCCGCGACCGACGGAGCGGTGGCGTTCGAGGCGGTCTTCGCGGCGGTCGACGCCGGGCTCGACGTCGCGGTGGCCAACAAGGAGCTGATCGTCGCGGCGGGCGAGCTGCTGGTCGCCCACGCGGCGCGCAGCGGGGCCACCCTGCTGCCGGTCGACAGCGAGCACTCGGCGCTCTTCCAGTGCCTGCGAGGCGCCCCGCGCGAGCGGGTCGCGGCGGTCGTGCTGACCGCCTCGGGCGGGCCGTTCTGGACGCGCACGCGCGCGGAGATGGCCGGGGCGACGGTCGCCGACGCCCTGGCCCACCCGACCTGGCGCATGGGCGTGAAGAACACCATCGACTCGGCGACCCTGATGAACAAGGGCCTCGAGGTGATCGAGGCCGCCAAGTGGTTCGGCTTGGCGCCCGAGCAGATCCACGTGCTCGTCCACCGGACCTCGGTCGCGCACGGCTTCGTGATCTTCAGCGACGGGCAGGTGCTGGGCCAGCTCGCCCCGCCCGACATGCGCCTGCCGATCGGCTACGCCCTGGCCTACCCCGACCGGCTCGCCGACCGAGCGTTCGAGGACCCGCTCCAAGCGCTGGGCGGCGAGCGCGGCGCGCCCGCCACCACGCTGGCCTTCGAGCGGCCCGACCGCGAGCGCTTTCCCTGCCTGGGCCTGGCATACGAAGCCTTGACGCTGGGGGGCACCGCGCCGGCCGCGCTCTCAGCCGCCAACGAGGTTGCCGTGCGAGCCTTCGTGGAGGGCGAGATCCGCTTCGGCGACATCGCGCCCTGCATCGAAACCACGCTCGCAGGCGTTGGTACCAGTAACCTGAGCCTCGACGCCGTGCGC
>JASLGJ010000444.1 GCA_030150085.1 Candidatus Elarobacter sp.
CGCCGCGCCGCTCGGCGCGCTGGGCGGCGCCTCGTCGGTGCGGCTGGAGAAAGGGCTGGTGCCGGCGTGAACGCGGTCGTGAGTTCCGTCCCCTTCTGGCTGATCGTCCTGATCAAGGCGGTCATCGTCCTGTTCGTGGTCATCACCACCTTCGCGTACGCCATGCTGTTCGAGCGCAAGGTGATGGGCTGGATGCAGCTCCGCCCCGGCCCCAACCGGGTCGGGCCGTGGGGCATGCTCCAGCCGGCCGCCGACGCGGTGAAGATGATCTTCAAGGAAGACCTCACCCCCGACACCGCCGACCCGTTCATCTACCGCCTGGCGCCGTTCATCTCGCTGATCTGCGCGATGGGCACGTTCGCGATCATCCCCTTCTCGGCGTCGGCTGACGGCACACCCTGGGGCGTGGGCAACGTCAACGCCGGGATCCTGTTCGTGTTCTCGTTGACCTCGATCGGGGTCTACGGGATTTCGCTGGCGGGCTGGTCGTCGGGCTCGAAGTTCCCCCTGCTGGGCTCGGTCCGCTCGACCGCGCAGATGATCTCCTACGAGCTCTCGATGTCGATGTCGGTGATCGGGGTGCTGATCCTGGCCGGCTCGACCGGCCTGTCGGACATCGTGGGCGCGCAGTACAAGGTCTGGTTCTTCGTGCCGCAGATCGTCGGCTTCGTGATCTACCTGATCACCGCCATCGCCGAGACCAACCGCGCCCCGTTCGACCTGGTCGAGGCCGAGACGGAGCTGGTGGGCGGCTTCCACACCGAGTACTCCGGCCTGCGCTTCGGGCTGTTCTTCATCGCCGAGTACCTCAACATGATCACCGTGTCGTGCCTGGCGACGCTGCTCTTCCTGGGCGGCTGGAACGGGCCGTTCGGGCTGCCCGGCACGGGCATCCTGGGCCTGGTGTGGTTCATCCTCAAAGCGTCGCTGTTTCTGTTCTTCTACATCTGGTTGCGCTCGACGCTGCCGCGCTTCCGCTACGACCGGCTGATGGACTTCGGCTGGAAGGTGCTGTTCCCGGTGGCGACCCTCAACCTCGTCGTGACGGCCGTCGTGGTCGCCCTGTGGTCCCCCCATGCGTAAGAACCTCTACAACGTCGGCGCGATCGTGCGCGGTCTCTCGACGACCTTCAGCTACATCTTCAAGAAGAAGCCGACGGTCGAGTACCCCTCGGTGAAGAAGCAGCACGCGCCGCGCTTCCACGGCCTGCACGAGCTGCGCCGCTACGAGGACGGCAAGGAGCGCTGCATCGGCTGCGAGCTGTGCGCGATCTCGTGCCCGGCCAACGCGATCACCGTGATCGGGGCGGAGAACGCGCCCGAGGACCGGCGCTCGCCCGGCGAGCGCTACGCCGCGCGCTACGAGATCGACGAGCTGCGCTGCATCTTCTGCGGGCTGTGCGAGGAGGCGTGCCCGACCGACGCCATCGTGCTCACCCCGCGCTTCGAGATGGCCGACTACCGGCGCGGCTCGTTCGTCTACGCCAAGGACCGCCTGCTGGTGCCGCCCGGCGCCGGCGTCGGCACGCCGCCCGACGAGCGCCCCAACGGCATCCCGGCCGACCTGGGCGGGGTGATGCGGGCCAAGGACACCGTCGACATCGCGCAGGGCTACGAGGCCACCAACCGCGGTCAGATCCTCAAGGACCAGCGCCGGGGGCTGGCCGGGTGATCGCGTTCTGGATCCTGGCGCTGCTGATGATCGCCAGCGCCGTCTTCACCGTCACCGCCAAGCGGCCGGTCCACTCGGTGGTCGGGCTGCTGGTCAACTTCGTCGCGCTGGCGATGATCTACCTGAGCCTGCAGGCCGAGTTCCTGGCCGTGATGCAGATCGTGGTCTACTCGGGCGCGATCCTGATCCTGTTCGTGTTCGTCATCGCGCTGCTCTCCTCGGGCGTGGCGCCGTTCGAGATCGGGCCCGACAAGATGGCCAAGGCCACGGTGCCGGTCGCGATCGTGGTCGCGTTCCTGGCCCTGGCCGGGATCGTCGCCACCGTGCTGCGCGTGCCGGCGGCGGTGCTGCCGATCACCAGCGGCGGCACGACCGGCGAGGCCAACGCCTTCGGCAGCGTGGCCAACTTCGGCAGCGCGCTGTTCTACCAGAATCTGCTGCCCTTCGAGGTGACGGCGTTCATCCTGATGGTCTCGGTGATCGGCGTGGTGCTGATCGCGGGCGACGAGGACGGCCCGCTCGGGCCGCGCCGGCGCAAGCGGCGCAGCCTCGAGCGCGAGCCGATCGTCAAGCGGGAGCCGGTGGCCCGATGAGCGTCGCACCCGAGAACTACATCCTGCTGTCCGCGGTGCTGTTCTTCATCGGCGTGGTCGGGGTGATCGTGCGCCGCAACCCGCTCATCATGCTGATGGCCATCGAATTGCTGTTCAACAGCGCGAACCTGGCGCTGGTCACCTACGCCCGGGCCTGGGTCAACAACACCGGCCACATCTTCGCCTTCCTCGTGATCACCGTCGCCGCCGCCGAAGCCGCCATCGGCCTGGCCATCGTCGCGGTGACCTTCCGCCGCCAGCCGCACGTCGACGTCGACGAAGTGGCCGTCCTCAAGGGCTGACCGTGCTGCTAGAACTCGTTTGGCTCTTACCGCTCCTCGGAGCGGTTTTGCTGTGGGCGTTCGGCCCGCGGATGACGTCCTGGGCGGGCCCGGTCGGCTCGGCGCTGATCGGCGTGCCGTTCGTCGCGACCCTCTCGCTGTGGGGCCTCGCGACCGCCGCGGGCGGGCTGCACGTCGGCCTGGTCGACTGGCTGCCGGGCTGGAGCTTCGGCTTGCAGCTCGACCGGCTCTCGCTGGTCTGGACCCTGATCATCACCGGGGTCGGGTTCCTAATCCACGTCTACTCGATCGGCTACATGGATGGCGACCGCGCCTTCGCGCGCTTCTTCGCCTACCTGAACTTCTTCGTGTTCGCCATGCTGACGCTGGTGCTCAGCGACAACGTGGTCGGGCTGCTCGTCGGCTGGGGCCTGGTCGGCCTGGCCTCGTACTTCCTGATCGGGTTCTGGTTCTTCAAGCCCTCGGCGGTCGCCGCGGCGCGCAAGGCGTTCGTGATGAACGTGGTCGGCGACGTCGGAATCATGTTCGCGATCTTCCTGATCGTGGCGCGCATCGGCTCGATCGGCTACGGTGACATCTTCGCCAAGTTCTCGACCGCGTTCAGCTCGCAGGACATCTTCCTGGTCTGCCTGGGGCTGTTCGTCGGCTGCGCGGCCAAGTCGGCCCAGGTGCCGCTGCACACCTGGCTGCCCGACGCGATGGAGGGCCCGACCCCGGTCTCCGCGCTGATCCACGCCGCGACGATGGTCACCGCCGGGGTCTACCTGATCGCGCGCTTCGCGCCGCTGTGGAGCGCCTCGGCCGACGCCCGCAACCTGGTCGGCGTGATCGGCGCGCTGACCGCGATCTCGGGCGCGGTCCTGGGCTGCGTGCAGTGGGACATCAAGCGCATCCTGGCCTACTCGACCATGTCGCAGATCGGCTACATGATCATGGGCGTGGGGGTCGGCGCGTACGACGCCGGGGTGCTGCACTTCCTGACCCACGCCTTCTTCAAGGCCCAGCTGTTCCTGACCGCCGGCATCGTGATCCACGCCCTGCACGACGAGCAGGACGTGCGCCTGATGGGCGGCCTGCGCAAGACCCAGCCCTTCGCCTACGCCGCGATGCTGGTCGGCGTGCTCGCGATCTGCGGCGTGCCCGGCTTTAGCGGGTTCTTCTCCAAGGACGCGGTGCTCTACGAGACCCTCTCCAAGGGCCACCCCTACCTGTACGCGGTGGGCGTGATCACGGCCGGCATCACGGCCTACTACATGTTCCGCATGCTGTTCCTGACGTTCTTCGGCAGCTACCGGGGCAAGGTCGACCCGTCCGAGCTGGGCATCCGCCACCCCGAGCTGGCCGGCACCGCGTCCAAGGCGGGCCACCATGCCGAGGAGCACGAGCCGCACGGGCACGCCGCCCACGCCCCGGCCTGGCTGATGTCGGGCCCGGTCGCGGTGCTGATCCCGTTCTCGATCTTCATCGGCTGGCTGAACTTCTCGCTGGGCGGCGCGCGCAGCCCGTGGGCGGAGTTCTTCGACGGCTTCTTCCCGGCCGGGCAGGCCGGGAGCGCCGTTTCGCTGCCGCTCTCCGAGACGGTCTCAACGATCCTGGTGCTGGTCGTCGTCGCGGCCGGCTTCGCGCTCGCCGCGCAGCGCTACTGGAAACCGGACGCGCTGCGCGACGCGGTGCCGCGCCTGCGCGCCGAGACGGTCCGCACCCCCGCGCTGCTGTGGAACGCGTACTACTTCGACGCCGCCTACGACTGGCTGCTGGTGCGGCCCGCGCGCGAGCTGGGCGAGCT
>JASLGJ010000475.1 GCA_030150085.1 Candidatus Elarobacter sp.
GTTCGCCGCGCACGCCACCGCGGCGCTGCACGCCCAGGCGCCGGGCGATCCGCCGCGCGTGCGGCGGATGAACGTCGAGCAGAGCAACACCTCGGTGGTGATCGACGAGCGGATCGTGCTCAAGGGCTACCGCAAGACGCACGCCGGGCCGCAGCCGGAGCTGGAGATCACGCGCTTCCTCGACGCGGTCGGCTACCGCAACACCCCGACCCTGCTGGGCTACGTCGAGTACGAGCGCCCGGGCAGCGAACCGATGGCGGTCTGCATCCTGCAGCGCTTCGTCCGCGCCCGCGGCGACGGCTGGAGCGTGGCGCTCGACGACTTGCGGCGCGCATCCGCTGGCGGCGCCGGCGGGCAGGATCCGGCCGCCCGAGCAGCCCAAGCCGAAGCCGCGCGCCCCCTAGGCGTGCGCACGGCCGAGCTGCACCGCGCGTTCGCCACGCCGGGCGGCGGCGCGGCCTTCGAGCCGGAGCCGACCTCGCAGGCCGACCTCGACGCTTGGGTCGCGCAGGCGCGCGAGACCGCGCGGCGCGCGCTCGACACGCTGGCCGCGGAGCTGGAGCGCGTGCCCGAAGCGCTGCGCCCGGACGCGGAAGCGCTGCTCGCGCGGCGCGCCGAAATCCTCACCCGCATCGCCGCCCCGCCGCTCGATCCCGCGCTGACCAAGACGCGCTACCACGGCGACTACCACCTGGGCCAGGTGCTGGTGGTGGACGACGACTTCATGATCGTCGACTTCGAGGGCGAGCCCGGCCGCCCGCCGGAGGTGCGGCGACGCAAGTCCTCGCCGCTGCGCGACGTGGCCGGCATGCTGCGCTCGTTCGACTACGCCGCGCTCGCCGGCCGTATCGACCCCAGCGGCGGTCGCGGCGCGGACGAAACCGGCGAACGGATCGGCGCGAGCGATTCGTTCGCGCGCGCTTGGGAGCGCGCGGCGGTCGCCGCGTTCCTGGACGGGTACCGCGCGACGATCGCGGGCTGCAGCTCGTATCCGGCCGATCCGGCGCACGCGGCGGCGCTGCTCGACCTGTTCGGGCTGGAGAAGGCGTTCTACGAGCTGTCCTACGAGCTGGCGAACCGGCCCGCGTGGCTGCGCATACCGCTGGAGGGAATCCGTGCCATCCTCGACCGCTCCGGCGACGGTGCCTGAGATGACGGAGGCGCAGCGCTTCGGCCCGCTGCTGGGCGAGCTCGACCTGTACCTGTTCGGCGAGGGCAACCACCGCCGCATCTACGACAAGCTCGGCGCGCACCCGGTCCGCGTCGACGGCACGGACGGCGTGGCCTTCGCGGTCTGGGCGCCCAACGCGCGGCGCGTCGCGGTGGTGGGCGACTTCAACGGCTGGGACGGCCGGCGCAACCCCATGCGCAAGTGCAACGAGGGCGGCGTGTGGGAGACGTTCGTTCCCGGCGCCGCGCTGGGCAGCCGCTACAAGTACGAACTGCACGGTCCCGACGGCGCGCTGCTGCCGCTCAAGGCCGACCCGTTCGCGTTCGCCTGCGAGCACCCGCCGGCGACCGCCTCGGTCGTCGCAGTGCCCGGCCAGCGCGAGTGGCACGACGCTGAATGGATGGCACGCCGCGCCGCAGCCGGCCGGCGCGACGCCCCGATCGCGACCTACGAGGTGCACCTCGGTTCGTGGCGCCGCGGCCCCGGCAACCGCTACCTGACGTACGCGGAACTGGCGGAGCAGCTGATCCCCTACGCGGCCTCGCTCGGCTACACCCACCTTGAGCTGATGCCGGTCGCGGAGCACCCCTTCGACGGTTCGTGGGGCTACCAGCCGATCGGGCTGTTCGCGCCGACCAGCCGGCACGGCACGCCGGAGGACTTCGCGCGCTTCGTCGACGCCGCCCACCAGGCCGGCATCGGCGTCATCCTGGACTGGGTGCCGGGCCACTTCCCGACCGACGCGCACGGCTTGGCGCGCTTCGACGGCACCGCGCTCTACGAGCACGCCGACCCGCGCAAAGGCTTCCAGCCCGACTGGAACACCTACATCTACGACTTCGGGCGCAACGAGGTCGCGAACTTCCTGCTCGCCAACGCCCTGTTCTGGCTCGACGCGTACCACGTCGACGGGCTGCGGGTCGACGCGGTCGCCTCGATGCTCTACCTGGATTACAGCCGCAAGCCGGGCGAGTGGATCCCCAACGTGCACGGCGGGCGCGAGAACCTCGAGGCGATCGCGCTGCTGCAGCGCGTCAACGCCGCCGCGTACGGCGATTTTCCCGGCATCGTCACGATCGCGGAGGAGTCGACCGCGTGGCCGGGCGTGTCGCGCCCGGTCGACGCCGGGGGCCTCGGTTTCGGCTACAAGTGGAACATGGGCTGGATGCACGACTCGCTGGCCTACGCGCACGAGGACCCGCTCTACCGCCGCTACCACCAGGACGAGCTCACGTTCTCGTTCACGTACGCGTTCAGCGAGAACTTCGTGCTCCCGCTCTCGCACGACGAGGTGGTCTACGGAAAGGGCTCGCTGCTGGGCAAGATGCCCGGCGACGCCTGGCAGCGCTTGGCGAACCTGCGCGCGTTCCTGGCCTACACCTGCGCCCACCCGGGCAAGAAGCTGCTCTTCATGGGCGGCGAGCTCGCCCAGGAGCGCGAGTGGAACCACGACCGCGGGCTGGACTGGGAGCTGCTCGACGACCCGCGCCACCGCGGCGTGCAGGCGCTCGTGCGCGACCTCAACGCGCTCTACCGTGCCCGGCCCGCGCTGCACGAGCTCGACGCCGAGCCGGCCGGGCTGGAGTGGATCGTCTCCGACAAGGACGCCAGCGTGGTGGCGTTCGTGCGGCGCGGGCGCGCGCCCGACGAGATCGCCGTCGCGGCGACCAACTTCACCCCGGTGCCGCGCGAAGGCTACCGGCTGGGCGTGCCGCTGCCCGGTACCTATGCCGAGGCGCTCAACAGCGACGACGCGGCGTACGGCGGCAGCGGCGTGCGCAACGCGCCCGTCGCGGCCGAGCCGCTTCCGTTGCACGGCAAGCCGTACTCGATCGCGCTGCGCCTTCCACCGCTTGCGACCGTCGTGCTCGTACGCGAATAGCGAATACGAACGGAATAACCGAATACGAACAAGGAAGGGTAGGCCGCGCGGGGGCGGGCTGCGAAGCGAGCGCTCCATGGCCATGACACCGGACCAATGGAGCGCCGAAGTGCGGCGCCGCATCGCGATCAACGAAGGCTGCCGGCTCTCGATGTACTACGATACCGTCGGCGTGCCGACCATCGCGTACGGCTTCAACCTGCAGAGCGGCGACGCCGCGTCGATCCTGAGCAAGTGCGGGGTCGCCAACCCGAGCGCGGTGATCGCCGGGCTGGAGCCGCTCACCCAGGCCCAGGCCGACGCGACGTTCGCCCTGATGCTGCCCGGCTACGTGGCCCAGGCGCGCGGGACGCTCGCCAAGGGCGTGTTCGACAAGCTCAGCGACGCGCGCCGCTTCGTCATCGTCGACCTGACCTACAACATGGGCGCGGGTCCCGACGGCTGGGGCGGCTTCACCCACACCCAGGGCCTGATCAACCAGGCCGCCAACGCGCCCGACCCGATGACCAAGAGCCGGCTCTTCGGCCAGGCCGCCGACGCGCTCGCGCAGTCGGCCTGGTACAACCAGGTCGGCGACCGCGCCAAGCGCGACGTCGCCATGCTGCGCTCGAGCAACTGGGTCGACCCGAACGGCAACGGCTCGTACTGAACCGCGCCGCGGCGCGATTCCGTCGGGTTCGGCTCGCAGCCGAGCCGCCCGCACATACGACAAAGGGCCGCGTCGTGCGACGCGGCCCTCGTGCTGCTCTGCGAAGAGCGGGCGTTACTTGACCGAGACGGTCGCGCCGGCTTCGCGCAGCTTGGCGGCGATGGACTCGGCCTCGTCCTTGGCGATGCCTTCCTTGACGGCCTTGGGGGCGCTCTCGACGAACGCCTTGGCCTCGGTCAGGCCGAGCGAGGTGACCTCGCGGACGGCCTTGATGACCTTGATCTTCTCGGCGCCGGCGGCTTCGAGGACGACGTCGAACTCGGTCTTCTCGGCGGCCGGGGCGGCAGCCGCGGCGGCCGGAGCGGCGGCCGCGGCCGGCGCAGCGGCGCTGACGCCGTACTTCTCTTCGAGCTGGTGGACGAGGTCGGCCAGTTCGAGGACGGTGAGCTTGTCGATTTGGTCGATGATTTCGGCGAGTGCCATGATACCGGGGTGCTCCTATTGCGCGGGGGCGGGCTGATCCGCGTTCTTCTGCTCGCGGATCGCGTTGAGGACGCGGACGAGGCCGCTCTGGTTGCCGCTGAGGACCCGGACGAGACCGGACAGCGGCGAGCTGAGCGTGCCGACGAGTCGTGCGAGCAGCTCTTGCTTGGGAGGA
>JASLGJ010000127.1 GCA_030150085.1 Candidatus Elarobacter sp.
ATGGTCGCCGCCGCGCTCAAGTGGTCGGGCGCGTTCGTGTGGGCCTGCAAGAACTACGACGGCGACGTGCAGTCCGACACGGTCGCGCAGGGCTTCGGGTCGCTGGGCCTGATGACGTCGGTGCTGATGACGCCCGACGGCCAGACCATCGAGGCCGAGGCCGCGCACGGCACGGTGACGCGCCACTACCGCGAGCACCAGAAGGGCCGCGAGACCTCGACCAACCCGATCGCCTCGATCTTCGCCTGGACGCGCGGCCTCGCGCACCGCGGCAAGGTCGACGGCACGCCCGATGTGACCCACTTCGCCGAGACGCTCGAGCGGGTGTGCGTCGACACGGTCGAGGCCGGCAAGATGACCAAGGACCTGGCGATCCTGATCGGGCCGGACCAGCCCTGGCTGACCACCAACGGCTTCCTCGACGCGCTCGACGAGGAGCTGAAGCGGCGCATGACGGCGGCCCAGCCCGCCGGCGTGTAGCGCGGAGACGCGCGGGTGAGCAGGCTCAACGACGTGGGCGGGATGCACGGGTTCGGGCCGGTCGCGCGCGAGCCCGACGAGCCGCCCTTCCACCACGAGTGGGAGGCGCGGGTCTTCGCGCTCAACCGGGTGCTGCTCGCCCGCGGCGTCTACAACCTCGACGAGTTCCGCTACGCGGTCGAGCGCATCGACCCCGTGCGCTACTACGGCCTCTCGTACTACGAGCGCTGGCTGATCGGCATCGAGACGCTGCTGGCCGAGAAGGGCGTGGCGGCGTGAGCTTCGCGCCCGGCGACGCGGTCCGCACCAGCACGGCCAACCCGGCCGGCCACAACCGCCTGCCGCGCTACCTGCGCGGCAAGCGCGGCCGGATCGTCGCGCTGCGCGGCAGCTTCCCGCTGGCCGACCTGCGCGCCGCGGGCCGCCCCGCGCCCGACGAGCCGCTCTACACCGTCGCCTTCGACGCAGCCGAAGTGTGGGGCGCCGACGCGGAGCCGCACCAGACGCTGCACGCCGATTTGTGGGAGTCCTACCTTGCCGCCGTCTGACCACGACGACCACGGACACGGCGACCACGCGCACGACGACCACGGGCATGCCCACGGCCACGACGACGTCGCGTCGGCCCAGACCACGAAGCGCGTGACCGCGCTGGTCGAGCGGCTGGAGCGCGCGGGCGTGACGAGCGACGCCGAGATCACCGGCGTGCTCGAGCGGTTCCTGGCCGCGGCGGGGCCGGGCAACGGCGCGCGGCTGGTCGCGCGGGCGTGGACCGATCCGGATTTCAAGGCGCGGCTGCTGAGCGACGCCAACGCCGCGATCGCCGAGCTGGGGCTGGACATGACGCACTGGGCGCCGGTCCGCCTGGTGGTGGTGGAGAACACGCCCCGGGTCCACAACGCGATCGTCTGCACGCTCTGCTCGTGCTATCCGATCGCGCTGCTGGGCCCCTCGCCGAGCTGGTACAAGAGCGAAGCCTACCGCTCGCGGGTGGTGCGCGAGCCGCGCGCGCTGCTGCGCGAGCTCGGCCTGGAGGTTCCGGACGAGACCGAGATCGCGGTCTGGGACTCGACCGCCGAGCTGCGCTACATGGTGCTCCCGCAGCGCCCGCCCGGCACGGAGGACTGGAGCGAGGAACGCCTTGCCGCCCTGGTCTCGCGCGACGCCCTGATCGGGGTAGCAGCGGTAAACGCGGCCGAGCGGTGAGCGCGGCGCAACGGTGAACGGGGTGGCACGATGAACGGCAACGACCAAGACACGCTCGCGATCCTCGTCGGCGGAGGGCCCGCGCCGGGGATCAACGGCGTGATCGCCTCGGCGACGATCGAGGCCCGCAACCACGGCCTGCGCGTGCTCGGCGTGTACGAGGGCTACCGGCACCTGGTGCAGGGCGACCTCTCGCACGTGGTGGAGCTGGGCATCGAGGACGTCTCGCGGGTCCACTTCACCGGCGGCTCGATGCTGCGCACCTCGCGCACCAACCCGGCCAAGGACCCCGAGTCGCTGCGCCGGTGCATCCGCTCGCTGACCATGCTCGGCGTGCGCTACCTGGTGACGATCGGCGGCGACGACACGACGTTCGGGGCGAGCCGGATCGCGGCCGAGACCAAGGGCCGGATCGGCGTCGCGACCGTTCCCAAGACGATCGACAACGACCTTCCGCTGCCCGACAACGCGCCGACCTTCGGCTTCGAGACCGCGCGCGCGGTCGGCGCGGCGATCGTCGAGAACCTGATGGAGGACGCCCGCACCGCCTCGCGCTGGTATTTGGCCGTGACGATGGGCCGCAAGTCGGGCGCGCTGGCGCTGGGGGTGTGCAAGGCCGCCGGCGCGACGCTGGCGATCATCCCCGAGGAGTTCACCGGCGAGCGGATCGCGCTCGACGACGTGGTCGACACGATCGTCGGCGCGATCGTGAAGCGGCGCGCGAACGGCCACGACCACGGCGTCGCGGTGGTCGCCGAGGGCGTCGCGGAGCGGCTCGACCCGGCCGAATTGTCGGCCGTCGCGACCGCCGCGCGCGACGCCTACGGCCACGTGCGGCTGGCCGACGTGCCGCTGGGGAGCGTGCTGCGCGACGCGGTGCGCGGGCGCCTGCAGGACATCGGCCTCGATGCGACCGTGGTGCCCAAGGACATCGGCTACGAGCTGCGCAGCGCCAAGCCCGTGCCGTTCGACGCCGAGTACACCCGCACGCTGGGCTACGGCGCGGTGCGCTACCTGCTGGCCGGCGGCAGCGGCGCGCTGATCGCGCTCTCGGGCGGGCGCATCGTCCCGGTGACGCTCGACGAGATGCTCGACCCCGCCACGGGCCGCATCCGCATCCGCATGGTCGACGTGACGACCGAGTCGTACGAGGTCGCCCGCAAGTACATGATCCGCCTGGAGGAGACCGACTTCGTCGAGCCGCGCCTGTCGCGGCTGGCCGCGCAGACGTCGCTCACCTCGGAGGAGTTCGCGGAGCGGTTCGGCCGGCTGGTCGGCGCGGCATGAGCCCGACGGCCGCATGAGCCCGACGGCGACGTGAGCGCGCCGACGCCGAGCGCGCGCCCGCGAGCGCGCGTCGCGGCGGAGATCTTCGCCCGCCATCCCGACTATCGCGCGGCGATCGTCTACGCGCGCGGCGTCGTCAACGGGCCGAGCGACGAGCGCAGCCGCGCGCTGCTCGCGGCTGCCGAGGAGGCGGCCCGGGCGCGCTTCGCCGAGCGCGCTCCGGCGGAGGACCCGCACCTGGCCGCGTGGCGCGCCGCGTACGCGGCGTTCGGGGCCAAGCCGAGCCGGTTCTTGTCCTCGGCCGAGGCGCTGATCCGGCGCGCGCTCAAGGGCGGCGCCCCGGCGATCAGCCGCCTCGTCGACGTCTACAACGCGGTCAGCATCGCGCACGTCGTGCCGGTCGGCGGCGAGGACGCCGACCGCGTCGTGGGCGATCCGGTCGTGCGGTTTGCCCGTGGCGGCGAGCCGTTCGAGACGCGCGAGGAGGGGCAGTCGGTCACCGTCGCGGTCGACCCGGGCGAGGCCGTCTGGGCCGACGACGCGGGCGTCACCTGCCGGCGCTGGAACTGGCGCCAGTGCACCCGCACCGCGCTGACCGAGGACGTCCGCAACGCCTACTTCGTGCTCGACGCGCTCGCGCCGCTCGACGACGCGCAGCTCGCGGCCGCGGCGGCGGCACTGGTCGAGGGCATCGTCGCGCTCTCTCCCGGCTGCGAGATCGAGGTCGAGACGCTGCGCGCCGGCGGCTAGAGTGCGTCGAACGCCGCGCGCGCCATCTCCTCGGGCACGGTGTGCTCGCCCTCGAACTCGCGGTAGTCCACCTTCAGGCCGAAGCGGCGCAGCTGCGGCACGATGCGGCGGCTGCAGGCGATCGGGAGCACCGGGTCGCGCGTGCCGTGCGAGACGAAGATCTCCGGCGCGCCGACCAGGTCGGGCGGGAGCATGAAGCCGGGCGAGAAGGCGAAGATGCGCCCGAAGAGGTCGCCGTTGGGCAGGCCCAGGGTGAGCGCGTAGCTCGCGCCGTCGCTGAAGCCCTCGAGCGCGATGCGCGCCGGGTCGACCGCGAACCGCGCGAACGCGAACGCCAGGCCCGCGTCGATGCGCCGCACGTCGGGACCGAGGCCGCCGCGGATCACGTCCCAGGTCGCGCCGACGCTGTCGGGCGCGAGCAGCAGCGCACCGCGGCGCTCGGCGTGCGGGCGCAGGCGCTCGATGCGGCGCGCGG
>JASLGJ010000541.1 GCA_030150085.1 Candidatus Elarobacter sp.
GCGTCTCGGCCAACCGGCGCAACCCGCTCAACACCAACGTCTCGGCCGTGTCGACGATCGGCGCGGCGGCGGTCGCGGCCCAGGAGCCGCCCAAGCTGACCGACCTGGTGGCCGAGCTGCCCGGGGTCTCGCTGGACCGCGGCAACTCGACCCCCAACGCCTCGTTCGTGGTGCGCGGGGCGCGCATCGAGACGCGGGTCGAGATCGACGGCCACCCGGTGGCCCAGGGCCAGTCCGGCACCTACAACCTGGGCTACGTCGCGGCGGCCGCCTTCGGCAGCATCGAGGTCACCAAGGGTCCCGGCCTGTTCGGGCCCAACGCGGGCGAGTCGGCCTACGGCACGGTCAACCTGCGCACGCCCGACTTCGACACCCGCCGCACCTTCGGCGATTTCACCCAAGGCTTCGACAGCAACGCCGGCTCCTACACCAAGGCCTTCGCCAACGCCAACTTCCTGGACGGCAAGCTCAACCTGATCGCGGGCAAGACGGTGTTCGGCACGCGCGGCGTGCAGTACGGCCAGCCCGGCTACCGCACCCCGGGCGTGCCGGTGACGGGCTACCCCGGCAGCGGCGGGCTGGTCAACTTCGTCAACACGCTGTCCTCGGAGAACTTGCTGAACAGCGAGCTTGCGAAGCTGCGCTACAACTTCTCGAACACGACCTCGTTCGCGCTGGAGTACCTGGGCCTGCACGGCACGCAGTCGCCCCAGGGCGGCTCGTACAACACCTACTACGGCGACGTGACCGTGCCGCAGTGCGCGCCCTCGAGCGCGGCCCACGAGACGACCTGCGGGCGTTACTCGCTCTACGACGCGCCCAACGCCCAGTACCTGATCGGGAAGACCATCCCGTCCACCGCGGCCTGGTTCGCCAACTCCGAAGTCCACTACAACGAGCCCAACTTCATCGGCGAGTTCCGCACCGGGCGCGGCAACGACACCTTCCTGCTGCGCCCCTACGCGGCCACGATCACGCGCTACATCGACGGCTCGGGCGAGAGCCTGCAGGTCGGCAACGTGTCGGGCCTGACCGGCGAGGCGGCCTGGTACCTGGCCTCGGGCCCGGGCCAGTGCGGCCCGTCCTTCAACGCCGGCAACCCCACCAGCGGCGCGCTCCCGACGGGCTACTGCTTCCAGGGCAACGGCAGCGGCAACGGCTATTCCGGCGGCCCGTACACGAACGCGAGCAACCCCTGCCCGGTGGTGAACCCGGCGGTCGCGATTCCCTCCAACGCCTGCTACATCGCCAAGACCGGCGTCACGACCAGCGGGCAGACGCAGTACGGGCGCCCGTTCAGCCAGCTCGAGTTCGACCGCCTGCACGGCGTCACGCTGGAGTACACCCACCCCTTCGGGGCCAACCAGCTCGACGCGACCTACGACTACAACAGCGACGACACGCTCTACTACTCGGGCGACACCACGCTGCCGCCGGCCGGCACCGCGACGACTCTGAGCAACACCGCGCTCTCGGTGCCGCCGACCTTCATCCGGCGCAACTCGTTCTCGCTGGTCGGGCTGTTCAACCCCAGCGCGAAGCTGCAGATCGGGCTGGGCAACTACCTGACCAGCTGGCACGCCGACTACCAGCTCGAGGATCCCGGCGCGATCGCCGCCTACACCGCCGCGCACTGCCCCGCCGCGCCCAACACCTGCGCGAGCGGCACGCCGCTGGCGCTGCTCAAGCAGTCGCGCAGCTACGACCACTACGACCCGCACCTGGGCATCACGTACCGCCTGGACCGCAACAGCGTGCTGCGCTTCTCCGCCGGCTCGGCGATCTCGACCCCGTACGCAAGCCAGATCTCGGGCCTGACCGTGCTCAGCAACACGATCACCAACAACTCCTACAACGTGACGGTGCGCAACACCGCGCTGCAGCCCGAGACCACGATGGCCTACGACCTGGGCGGCGACGCCCGCCTGCGCGACGGCGCGGTGCTGAGCGCGGACCTCTACTCCAACACGACCTTCGGCGCGTTCGCGAGCAACACGATCCCCTACACCGGGCCCAACCTCGGCACGCCGCCGGGCCAGCCGGTGTTCGCCAACACGACCGTCAACGCGGCCCAGTTCCGCGACTACGGCGTCGAGCTGGGGATCGCGAAGAATCCCCTGGTCGGGTTCGGCTACCGCGCCAGCGCCACGCTCCAGCGCGCGTTCTACACCGGCCTGGGGCGCGACATCTACCCCCTCAATACCGGCAGCCAGACCAACACCAGCCAGCTCATCGACGGCAAGCAGGTCGACGGCACCCCGACCTACGTGCCGTTCGCGACCGGCTACGGCGAGATCAGCTACGCCGCCTCGCCGCAGCACCTGGTGCTGCTGGGGATGAAGTATTACGGCGCGAACAACGTCACCGCGGGCCCGGCCTACACGACCTTCAACGCCGCGGTCCGCTTCCCGCTGGCGCGCACGCTGCGCGCGCAGATCGCCGTCGACAACCTGTTCGACCTGCGCATCGGCACGCTCTCACCCGCCTACTCCAACGCCGGGCACGCCCAGATCACCGGCGGCTACAACGCCGCGGGGCAGTTCTTCTACAGCTCGCGGCTGCAGAATCTGCAGTCGATCGCGCCGCAGTCGTTCCGCTTCGAGATCGGCGTCCCGGTCAACCACTAGCGCGGCGCACGGTAAGGGTGCAGGCCGCACTCGGTCTTGGCGAAGCCGGCCCAGCGGCCGGCCCGCCCGTCCTCGCCCGGCGCGGGACGGCGCGTGCACGGCACGCAGCCGATGCTCGGGTAGCCCTCGGCGTGCAGCGCGTTCACCGGCACGCCGCGCTCGTTCACGTAGGCCCAGACCTCGGCGTCGCTCCAGTCGAACAGCGGGCTGACCTTGAGCCGCCCGCCGCCGTCGTCCTCGAACGGCTCGATCGCGGCCCGCGCGCTGGACTGGGCGCGCCGAATGCCGGTGAACCAGGCGTCGTAGCCCGCCAGGAAGGCGCGGTTGGGCGCGACCTTGCGCAGCGCGCAGCAGCGGTCGGGATCGCGCCCCCACAGCTCGGCCCCGAAGGCACGCTCCTGCGCCGCGAGCGACAGCTCGGGCGGGACGGCCCGCGGCACGATGCCGTAGCGGCGCGCGACCCGCTCGACCAGCGCGTAGGTCTCGGGAAACAGCAGCCCGGTGTCGACGTAGTAGACCGGCAGCGCGGGCTCGATCCCCAGCGCCAGGTCGAGCAGCGCCATCCCCGAGGGCCCGCCGAACGAACACGCCAGCGCGATCCGGCCCGGATGGCGCGCCAGGGCTTCGCGCACGATGCGCTCGGCGGAGGCGACGCTCGCGCCGAGTTCGCGGCGCGGCGCCGCGACGGGGTCGGGATCGGCTGCACGCACGGGCTTTCCTACCAAACAAGCAAAAAGAGCCTCGCCCTTCGGCGAAGCTCCACATCGGATACGGCGACTCGGTCGCTGCGTCAGAGAATGGAAGACCGCCGGGACCGAAGGCCCGTGGGACACACCACCATGCGACAGCGGAGGGAGAACATCGTCCGCGCACCATACCATCCGCCGGGCCGAACCGTCAAGCCGCGCCCGCGCGGACCCGGCACGCCCGCCGGCGAACGCACGGCTCCGTGCCCAAAGCGAAGCACTGGCTCTTCAAGTCCGAGCCCGAGTCGTACGGGATCGACCACCTGGAGCGCGACGGGCGCACCGAGTGGTCCGGCGTGCGCAACTACCAGGCCCGCAACCTGATGCGCGACATGCGGGTCGGCGACCAAGCCTTCTTCTACCACTCCAACACCGCGCAGCCCGGCATCGCGGGCGTGTGCGAGGTCGTTGCCCTCGCCCACCCCGACGCGACCCAGTTCGACCCGCGCAGCGACTACTACGACGAGAAGTCCCCACCCGACGACCCGCGCTGGTGGTGCGTCGACGTCGGCTTCGTGCGCCGCTTCCCGCGCCTGCTCCCGCTCGACGAGCTGCGCGCGATCCGCAAGCTCGAAGGCATGCTGCTCCTGCGCAAGGGCCAGCGGCTCTCCGTGCAGCCGGTCACCGCCGCCGAATGGAAGACGATCGAGAAGCTGGCCGCGCGCTGAGCTCGCGCGCGCGAGCTCACACCGCCTGGTAGCGCTTGAGCAGCACCTGCTGGGCGTCGACCCGCGTTTCGCCGGGGAGGACGCCGCGGCGCTCGTAGCTGCCGTCGGAGTGCAGCACGCGGGTCTTCACGTTGTCGGCCAGCAGCACGTCGAGGATGTCGGTGCGGATCACGTCGGCGAGCACCGGGTCGAGCACCGGCACGACGGTCTCGACCCGGCGGTCGAGGTTGCGCCCCATCCAGTCCGCGCTGCCGATGTAGACCTCGCGCTCGCCGCCGTTCTCGAAGGCGTACATGCGCGAGTGCTCCAGGAAGCGGCCGACGATGCTGCGCACCCGGATCGTCTCGCTCACGCCCGGCATGCCGGGACGCAGCACGCACATGCCGCGCACGATCAGGTCGATCGGCACGCCCGCGCGCGAGGCGGCGTAGAGCCGCTGCACGATCCCGGCGTCGCTGATCGCGTTGAGCTTGGCCACGATCCCGCTCGGCCGGCCGGCCCGGGCGTGCTCGGTCTCGCGGTCGATCAGCTCCTCGAAGCCCGTGCGCAGGCTGGTCGGCGCGACCATCAGCTGCTCGTAGGTGTCGGCCTTGGAGAAGCCGGTCAGCGCGTTGAACAGCTGCGTCGCGTCGCTGCCCAGGTCGGCCCGGCACGTGAACAGGCTCAGGTCGGTGTAGACGCGGGCCGTCTTGTCGTTGTAGTTGCCCGTCCCGAAGTGCATGTAGCGGCGAATGCCGTCGGGCTCGTTGCGCACGATCAGGGTCACCTTGGCGTGCGTCTTGAGGTTGGGCAGGCCGTAGATCACGTGCGCGCCGACGCGTTCGAGCTGGCGCGCCCAGTGGATGTTGTTCTCCTCGTCGAAGCGCGCCTTGAGCTCGATCAGCGCCGCGACCTGGGTGCCGTTCTCGGCCGCCTCGAGCAGCGCCGCGATCACCGGCGAGTTGCCGCTGGTGCGGTACAGGGTCTGCTTGATCGCCAGCACGTCGGGGTCGTTGGCGGCCTGCTGCACGAACTGCACCACCGGGTCGAACGACTCGTAGGGGTGGTGGAGCAGCACGTCGCCCTCGCGGATCACCGCGAACATGTCGGTCTGCCCGTGCAGCCGCTTGGGGATCGAGGGCGTGAAGGGCGGGTCGTGCAGGTCCGGCTCGTCGACGTTGACCAGCGTCCACAGGTCGCTGGTGCCCATCATGCCGTCGATCGCGAAGCAGTCCGCGGGGTCGAGCTCGAGCGCTTCGAGCAGCTTGTCGCGCAGCGCGTCGGGCATCCCGGCCTCGATCTCCAGCCGCACCGGCTCGCCGAAGCGGCGCCGGCGCAGCTCGGACTCGATGGCCTGCAGCAGGTCGTCGGCCTCGTCCTCCTGGAGGTCGAGGTCGGCGTCGCGGGTGACCCGGAACGTGTAGGCCGCCTTGACCCGCATGCCGGGGAAGAGCGCCTCCAGGTTGTGCGCGATCAGGTCCTCGATCAGCACGAACCAGCGCTGGCCGGGCGGCGCGTCGAGCGGCACGAAGCGCGGCAGCGAGCCGGGCACCTTGACCCGCGCCAGCACCGGCGCGCCCTGCTCGGCCGCGCCCGGCTCGTCCAGCTCCACCGCCAGCGAGAGCGAGAGGTTCGAGATGTACGGGAAGGGGTGGCTCTTGTCGATCGCCAGCGGGGTCAGCACCGGGAAGACCCGCTCGTCGAAGTAGCGCCGCATGGCGCGCCTGGTCGCCGAGTCGAGCCGGTCGTAGCCCAGGATGCGGATGCCGTGCCGCTCCAGGGCCGGGAAGAGCTGGTTCTCCAGGCACTCGGTCATGCGGGCCAGCGAGCGGTTCACCCGCCGGCTGACCAGCCCGAGCTGCTGCTCGGGCAGCAGGCCGTCGTCGGAGCGCTTGTGGACCTCGGCCGCGGTCTGCTGCATCAGGCCGGCGATGCGGATCATGAAGAACTCGTCGAGGTTGGTCCCGTAGATCGCGATGAACTTGAGCCGCTCGAGCAGCGGGTTGCGCTCGTCGAGCGCCTCCTCGAGCACGCGGTCGTTGAACTCCAGCCACGACAGCTCGCGGTTGAGGTAGAGCGAGGGGTCGTCCAGGGGGATCGCCGCCGCGGGCGATGTCGGCGGGCGGAGCTCGGAGCCGACTTGCGAACCTGCGGTCATGGTCTCCCCGGGGTTCGGCGCGTGAGCGCGGACTTCTTCGCACACCTGGGCACCCACGTGCTGCTGGCCGCCGCGGCCCTGCTGGTCGCGGCCGCGGTCGGCATCCCGCTGGCCGGGCTGTGCGCCGACCGGGCCCTCCCGCGCGGCCTGCTCCTGGCCCTGGCGGGCGGCTTCCGGGTCGTCCCCTCGCTGGCCGTGCTGACCCTGGCCCTGCCCCTGCTCGGCCTGGGCTTCGAGCCGGCCCTCCTGGCGCTGGTGGTGCTGGCCCTGCCGCCGATCCTGGTCAACACCGACGTCGGGCTGCGCGCGGTTCCGGCGGCGACGCTCGAAGCGGCGCGCGGGACGGGGATGACCCCGCGCCAGGTCGGGGCCCGGGTGCGCTGGCCGCTGGCCCTCCCGGTCGTCGCGGTCGGAGTGCGCACCGCGACCGTCGAGGTGATCGCCTCGGCCACCCTGGCGACCTTCATCGGCGGGGGCGGTCTGGGCGACTACATCAACGACGGCCTGCAGACCGGCAACCTGTCCGAGCTGGTCGGCGGAGCCGTCGCCGTGGCCCTCCTCGCCATCCTCGCCGACGCCGCGCTGGGCCTGGTCCAGCGCCGGCTGGCCGTCTGAAGACCGGAGACCATGCAGCTTCTCTCCCGCCCCCGCTTCCTCGTCCTCACCGCGGCCACCGCGAGCCTCGCCGCATGCGGCCGCCGCCCCGGCGCCGGATCGGCCGGCGACTCCGGCGCCGTCACCGTGGGCTCGAAGAACTTCACCGAGGAGCTGATCCTGGGCGAGCTCTACGCCCAGCGGCTCGAGCACGCCGGGCTGACCGTCACCCGCAAGCTCGACCTGGGCACGACCGACATCGCCATGGCCGCGCTGCACCGGGGCGAGATCGACCTCTACCCGGAGTACACCGGCACCGGGCTGGTCAACGTGCTGCACCACCCGCCCGACAGCGACCCCGAGCGCACCTACGACACGGTCGCCAAGGAATACCGGGCCAAGTACGACCTGGTCTGGCTCGCCCCCGCGCCGATGAACGACACCCAGGGCCTGGCCACCACCCGCGCGGTGGCGGCGAAGTACGGCAACCTGCGCACGCTCAGCGACTTGGCCGGCAAAGCCGCGCAGCTGCGGCTGGGCGCGGTGACCGAGTTCTTGAGCCGCGC
>JASLGJ010000018.1 GCA_030150085.1 Candidatus Elarobacter sp.
CGTCTCGCGCGGCAACTCGCCGCCGTGGCGCTCGACGACCGCGCGCGCGAGCGCGTGCAGGCGCACCGCGCGGCTGTTGTAGCCCAGGCCGCGCCAGGCGCGCACGACGTCGCCCGCGTCGGCCGCGGCCAGCGCCGCGAAGCTCGGCCAGCGCGCGACGAACGCCTCGTAGAGCGGGATGACGCGCTCGACTTGAGTCTGCTGCAGCATCGTCTCGCTGACCACGATGCGGTACGGATCGCGCGTCGCGCGCCAGGGCAGGTGGCGCCGGCCGTGCGCCGCGTACCACGCCAGCAGCGCTTCGGAGGGGAACGCGCTCACCGCGCGGCGTCGCCGATGCGGCGGATGCCTTCCTCGATCGCCGCGCGCGGCACGGGCGTGATCGAGAGGCGGAAGTTGTGGTCGCCCCCGGCCTGCGGGAAGAACGCCTCGCCGAACAGGAACGCCGCGCCGCGCCGCTCGGCCGCGGCGAGCAGCGCGCGGGCCCGGATCTCGCGCGGCGCGGTCGCCCACAGGTAGTAGCCGTCCCCGCCGGTCAGGACGCGCATCGGGGCGGGCCAGTGCTTCTCGATCGCGGCGTAGGCCAGCGCGCGCCGCTCGCGCAGGTCGGCGCGCAGCGCGTCGACGTGCGCGTCGTAGCCGCGCTCGAGGTAGTCGCGCACCCCGGCTTGGATGTACATCGACGACGCCATGTCGTAGGACTGCTTGCGCAGCAGCAGGCGCTCGTAGATCGTGCGCGGCGCGACCAGCCAGCCCAGCCGCAGCGAGGGCGCGATGGTCTTGGAGAACGAGGAGATGTAGATCACCGACTCGCTGTCGCGCGCGCGCAGCGGCGCGTTGCCGGGCGGGTTGAGCGCGCCGTAGGGATCGTCCTCGACCAGCGGCACGCCGTGGCGCCGAGCCAGCGTCACCAGGCGGTCGCGCCGGTCGGCGTTCATCGTCACGCCGGTGGGGTTGTGGATGCCCGGCATGGTGTAGACGAAGCGCGGCTTGCGGGTGCGCAGGATGGCCTCGACGTGGTCGACCCGCATCCCCTCGTCGTCGACCGGCACCGGGATCGCGCGCAGCCCGGCGATCTGGAAGATCTGCAGCGCGCCGGGATAGGTCGGGGCCTCGACCACGATCTCGTCGCCGGGTTCGGCCAAGGACTGTGCCGCCAGCGTGATACCCTGGGTCGAACCGGTCAGCATCAGCACGTCGCGCGGGTCGACCGCGCAGCCGCGCGCGCGCATGCGCAGCGCGATGGCCTCGCGCAGCGGCCCGTAGCCCTCGGAGTCGCCGTAGGTCAGGACGTACTTCATGTCGCCCCCGACGCGGGCGAACGAGGCCGCCAGGTCTTCCAGCGGCGAGGGCTCGGCGGGCGGCACGCCCTGCACGAAGGCCACCAGGTCGCCGTGCTCGGCCGCGGCCAGCTCGCCCAGCACCGAGGGGAACTGGCCCACCCGCCAGGGCGGCAGGGTGACCCACCAGGGCACCTCGGCGGAGCGGTCGGGCCGCCCGCCTTCGTCCAAGGCGGCGACCCGCGAGCCCGAGCCGACCCGCTGGCGCATCAGGCCGTCGGCGACCAGGTCGCGGTAGGCGTGCACGACCGTCGAGCGGTTGACCTCGAGCCGCTCGGCCAGCGCGCGCTCGGGCGGCAACCGGGTGCCCTCGGGCAGCGAGCCGGCCAGGATCTGCTCGCGCAGGCGCTCGTAGATCTGGCGGTAGATCGGCACGATGCTGCTCCGGTCGAGCTCGATGGCGAGCTCCGACCATCCCGTTCGCATCCCATCCATTTTGGTTTTCGGACCGGCCAATCCCGTCGCACGCCGGGAATGGACCGTCATTGGATGGTTCACGGCCCGGAATGGCGGACGGGCGCCTTGCCGGTCTCCGCTACACTGCATGGCGAACGTCCCGCGCCTCCCCGTCTCGGAGCCCGCCATGATCGACACGCCCAGCCCAGCCAAGCCCGCCACCGATCCCGCCGCGGCCGCTCCGGCCGCCGCCCAGCCCGACCCGCAGGAGACGCGCGAGTGGCTCGACGCGCTCGACGGGGTGATCGAGGCCGAGGGCGCGGGCCGGGCCAGCGAGCTGGTGCGGGCCATCGTCGAGCGGGCCGCGACGCGCGGCGTGCGCACCCCGGCCGCGCAGACCACGCCCTACGTCAACACCATCGCACCCGAGAACCAGGCCCACTTCCCGGGCGACGACTCGATCGAGTCCAAGATCCGCCACTACGTGCGCTGGAACGCGATGGCGATGGTGGTGCGGGCCCAGAAGGACCACAGCGAGCTGGGCGGCCACGTCGCGACGTTCTCCTCCGCGGCGACGCTCTACGACGTCGGCTTCAACCACTTCTGGCGCGGCCCCGAGCACGCCGACGGCGGCGACCTGGTGTACTTCCAGGGCCACTCCTCGCCCGGCGTCTACGCCCGCGCCTTCATCGAAGGCCGCCTGACCGAGGACCAGCTCGAGAACTTCCGGCGCGAGGTCGACGGCAAGGGCCTCAGCTCGTACCCGCACCCCTGGCTGATGCCGGACTTCTGGCAGTTCGCCACCGTGTCGATGGGGCTGGGCTCGCTGCAGGCGGTGTACCAGGCGCGCTACATGCGCTACCTGCACGACCGCGGCCTGGCCGACACCTCGCAGCGCAAGGTCTGGGCGTTCCTGGGCGACGGCGAGATCGACGAGCCCGAATCGCTCGCCGCGCTGGCGATGGCGGCGCGCGAGAAGCTCGACAACCTGATCTTCGTGGTCAACTGCAACCTGCAGCGGCTCGACGGCCCGGTGCGCGGCAACGGCAAGATCATCCAGGAGCTGGAGGGCGTGTTCCGCGGCGCGGGCTGGAACGTGCTCAAGGTGATCTGGGGCTCGCGCTGGGACCCGCTGCTGGCCGCCGACCACACCGGCACCCTGGCCAAGCTGATGGCCGAGACGCTCGACGGCGACTACCAGACGCTCAAGTCGCGCGACGGGCGCTACGTGCGCGACCACTTCTTCGGCAAGTACCCCGAGACCGCGGCGCTGGTCGAGCGGATGACCGACGACGAGATCTGGGAGCTCAACCGCGGCGGCCACGATCCGTACAAGGTCTACGCGGCGTACAAGGCGGCCGTCGATCACACCGGCTCGCCCACGGTCGTGCTGGCCAAGACGATCAAGGGTTACGGGATGGGCTCGGCCGGCGAGGGCATGAACATCGCCCACCAGCAGAAGAAACTGATGGTCGAGCAGCTGCGCTTCTTCCGCGACCGCTTCTCGATCCCGATCTCGGATGCGGACCTGGAGCACGTGCCGTTCATCAAGCCCGCGCCCGACAGCCGCGAGGCCGAGTACCTCAAGGAGCGGGTCGCCAAGCTGGGCAGCGTGCCGGCCCGCCGGCGCAACGTCGAGAAGCCGCTCGCGGTGCCCGAGCGCCAGGCCTTCCACGCCCTGCTGGAGTCGACCGGCGAGCGCGAGATCTCGACCACGATGGCCTTCGTGCGCGCGCTCTCGACCCTGCTGCGCGACAAGCAGGTCGGCCCGCGCGTGGTGCCGATCGTCGCCGACGAGTCGCGCACGTTCGGCATGGAGGGCATGTTCCGCCAGCTCGGCATCTACTCCAGCGTGGGCCAGCTCTACCGCCCGCAAGACGCCGACCAGCTCATGTGGTACCGCGAGGACAAGGCCGGCCAGATCCTCCAGGAAGGCATCACCGAGGCGGGCGCGATGTCGTCGTGGATCGCGGCGGGCACCTCGTACTCCACCCACGGCGTGCAGACCCTGCCCTTCTACATCTTCTACTCGATGTTCGGCTTCCAGCGCATCGGCGACCTGGCGTGGGCGGCGGGCGACATGCGCACGCGCGGCTTCCTGCTCGGCGGCACCTCGGGCCGCACCACCCTCAACGGCGAGGGCCTGCAGCACGAGGACGGCCACTCGCACCTCTTCGCCGCCGGCATCCCGAACTGCGTGCCCTACGACCCGACCTACGCCTACGAGGTCGCGACGATCGTGCAGGACGGCGTGCGCCGCATGCTGGGCGAGCAGGAAGACGTCTACTACTACATCACCCTGCTCAACGAGAACTACGGCCACCCCGCGCTGCCGGCGGGAGCCGAGGACGGCATCCTGCGCGGCATGTACTTGCTGCGCGACGGCGGCCCCGCGAAGAAGGGTGCGCCGCGCGTGCAGCTCATGGGCAGCGGCTCGATCCTGCGCGAGGTGCTCGCGGCGGCCGACCTGCTGCGCGACGACTGGAGCGTGCTCGCCGACGTGTGGTCGGCGACGAGCTTCACCCTGCTGCACCGCGACGGCGAAGCGGCGGAGCGCTGGAACCTGCTGCACCCCACCGAGGAGCCGCGCGTGCCGTACGTGCGCCAGCAGCTCGAAGGCCACGACGGCCCGGTCGTCGCGGCGTCGGACTACGTGAAGGCCTTCGTCGAGCAGGTCCGCCCGTTCGTCGGCGAGCGCAAGTTCCACGCGCTGGGCACGGACGGGTTCGGCCGCAGCGACACGCGCAAGCAGCTGCGCTCGTTCTTCGAGGTCGACCGGCGCTGGATCGCGCTCGCCGCGCTCAACGCGCTGGCGGCCGACAAGACCACCGGCATCGACCGCGCCAAGGTGGCCGAGGCGATCGCCAAGTACGGCATCGACCCCGCCAAGCCCGAACCCACCACGGTTTAGTGGATACAGACGACATGGCTTCGATCGAACTGACGGTTCCCGACATCGGCGGCTTCGCCGACATCCCGGTCATCGAGGTGCTGGTGGCGCCCGGCGAGACGATCGCCAAGGACGCCCCGCTGGTGACGCTCGAGTCCGACAAGGCGACGATGGAGATTCCCGCCACCAACGCCGGCGTCGTGAAGGACGTCAAGGTGAAGGTCGGCGACAAGGTCTCGCAGGGCAGCGTGATCGTGACCATCGAGTCCGCCGACGCGGCGACTGGGGGCGCGGCTTCGGCGCCCTCCGCGCCCGTTCAGGGAAGCGCGCAGTCTTCACAGTCAGCACCGGTGACCGCCGCTGCGAGCGACCCCGTGAAGAACGATCCCGCGGGCGTCGTCGCCGACGCGGCGGGCGCGGCCGAAGAGGACAAGGCGACCGCATCGGCGGCGCCGATCGCGACCGGCGAGCCGGTGGAAAGCGTCGTCGACCTGGTCGTGCCGGACATCGGCGACTTCACCGACATCCCGGTGATCGAAGTCCTCGTCGCGCCCGGCGAGACGATCGCCAAGGACGCGCCGCTGGTGACGCTGGAGTCCGACAAGGCGACGATGGAGGTTCCGGCCTCGGCCGGCGGCGTCGTGCGCGACATCAAGGTGAAGGTCGGCGACCGCGTCTCGAAGGGCAGCGTGCTCGCGAGCGTGTCCAGCAGCACCGCGCCCGCCGCGCAGCCGTCGGCGCAAACCGCAAAGCCCGCCACGGGCACCGCATCGGCGGCGGCATCGTCCACGTCCGCACCGTCCCCGGCTACCTCCGCCGCCGCATCCGCTCCGGCCGCGGCCGGAGCGAGCGCG
>JASLGJ010000166.1 GCA_030150085.1 Candidatus Elarobacter sp.
GCCGCGGCGGCGGCTTTGCGGGCCGGCTTCTCGGCCTTGGCGGGCTCGGGCGGCGGAGCGGGGGCGGGCGGGGGCTCGGGCTCGGCCTTGCGCTCGACCCGCAGCGCGACGCGCGCCAGCCGGCCGGCGATGGGGAAGGCCAGCTCGTTGATCTCGAGCTCGTCGAGCAGCGCCAGCGCGGTCGCGAACGCGCCGCCCTGGTCCTTGGGCGAGTGGGCGTCGGAGCCGACCGCGATCCACACCCCGCGCTGCTGGGCCTTGCGCAGGAGGCGCTTGTTGGCGGCCAGGTATCGTTGCTTCTCTTCCTCGGTGTGATCGCGGTAGAGGAAGCGGGTGTTGAACTCGATCGCCATCCCGCGCGCGCCGAGCGCCTCGAGCACGCGGTCCTCGTAGCCTTCCAGCACGTCGTCGGCGGGCCACTGGCCGAACAGCGCGGGGGCGAAGAAGTGGCCCAGGATGTGGCCCGGCAGGCGTTCGACCGCGTCGAGCACCGCCGCCACGTAGAGCTCCCAGAGCTGCTCGCCGCCGACGAACTCGGCGACGTCCTTGAACTCGGGATTGTCGAACGGCCACAGCCAGCCTTCGCCGTGGACGGGATGGGTGACGGGCACGAAGTGGATCGAGCGGATCAGCGCGTCGGGCCGCATGGCGTCGACGATGTTCTGCGCGTCGGGCCGCGAGCGCGGGTCGTTGTCGACCTCGGCCCCGATCGAGAAGCGCATGCCGCGCCGCAGCCCCTCGCCCACCACCGCGGCGTGCGCGACGTCGACGCTGGCCGTCTCGGCCGCGCCGTAGAGGTCGCCGGCCTGGGCCAGCTTGAGCGCGCGCCGGACGAGGTTCACCGCCGCGGGGTCTTCGAAGGTCAGGTAGTTCATGTGGTCGGCGACCATCATGAAGCGCGGGTACCCGCGTCGGCAGGCGTGGTAGAACCACAGGAACAGCATCCGCGCCGTGAGCGGCAGCGGCCGCTCCTCGGCGTAGGGCTTGTGCTCGCCCTTGCAGTGGCCGTGGGTGTCGGGGATCGCGTAGAGGCGCGGGTCGCGCTGGATCTTGTCGTTCAACTTCTCGTCATCCGCGGGGAATCCACATCGCTTCGGCGGGCCGGGCCGGGGCCGCGGCGGGAACCGGCAGGCTCTCGCGCCAGGAGCCGATCGTCTCGAGCGCCGACTCCAAGCCGCGCCGCATCAGGTCGAGCGTCATCGAGGGTGTGCGCTCGGGGCCCATCTCGTTGGCCTGCGCCGGCAGCGCGGGGACGTGCACGAAGCCGGTCGGCACGGGTTGCGCCGCGCCCGCGGTCAGCGCCAGCGCCTCGTAGAGCCACTGGTTGCAGAGGTACGTCCCGGCGCTGTTCGAGACGTATCCGGCGACGCCCAGCGCGATCCAGGCCGCGACGATCTCGTTCAGCGGCAGGGTCGCGAAGCGCGCGTCCGGGCCGTCCGCCGCGATCGGCTCGCCCTTGGGCATCGTCCCCACCGCGTCGGGGATCGGAAAGTCGAGCACGTTGAGCGCGACCCGCTCGAGCGCGAGCGCGGCCCGGCCCGGCGCGAAACCGACGCCCAGCACGACGCCCGGCCGCTCTTCGCGCAGCAGCCCTTCCAGCCGCGCGCGCAACGGGCGCGTCTCGACCGGGAAGACGCGCACCCCGATCGCCTGCCCGCCGATGGTTCGGCCCTCGAAACTGCGGACCAGCAGTTCGCTGGGGTTGACGCGATGAGGTCCGAACGGCTCGAAACCGATCAGGAGGACGTGCCGAGACACGAACCGCCGATTTTCTCCACCCGCACCGAGAGACCTTTTACCGCTCGCTCGGTTCGGACGGCAAAAAAAAGCCGCCCTCTGCAGGGCGGCGGACAAGGTTCGCTGGTTTGTGGAGCTCGAGACTAGGTCTCGAGACCTCCGATCATCGTTCCTCGTTGGTTGGGACTGTCACTAGTAACGATAACCACCTCCTCTTGTCCGCTCGTTAGCCTTCGCTGATCTATCGTCTGAAGGATCCGCGGACGTGTTATGAGCGGACTATTCGCGAACCGTTCCCGGTTTTTCCTGCCGCCTTGTAGCCTTCGAGCTCGAGGATGCGGGCTTTCATCTCGATCCCGTAGCCGTACTGGTGCAGCTGGCCGTTGGCGTCGACGACGCGGTGGCAGGGGTAGAGGAACGGCACCGGGTTGCGGGCCATGGCGCGCCCGACCGCGCGAGCCGCGCTCGGCTGGCCGATCGACTCGGCCACCCAGCCGTACGAGCGCACCTCGCCGGGCGGGATCCGGGCCGCGGCGCGCAGGGCCGACTGCTCGAAGGGCGAGAGGGCGCTGATGTCGACCCGCTCGAGGTCGGGCTTGTAGGTCCGAAAGAAGCTCTGGATCGTGTCGCTGACCCACTGCGGAGCCTGCGAGGGGATCAGGCCGCGGCCCAGGCGGCGCTGCAGCTTGGCGAAGATCGTCTCCTCGCCCTCGCCGCGGTCGAGCGCCACGGCGGTGATCCCGCTGTGGCGGAAGGCCACGTAGAGCGGTCCCAGCGGCGAGTCCAGCTTGGCGATCGAGTCCGGCACGGCGATCTTGACCGCCTGCTTGATGTGGTCGAGGATCTTGGGAACCAGGCTCTGGGGCGGGTCGACCGGCGGCAGGCAGGTCAGGCAGTACGCGATCCCGGCGTTCTCGCGGTAGACTTCCTGGCACTCCGGGCAGCCGCGCAGGTGGGCCAGCACGTGCTCGCGCTGGGGCTCGACCCCCTCGCGCATCTCGTCCCACAATCGTTCGACGTCGCAGCAACGCATGGACTAGTCCTCTTCCTCGCCGGCGGGGCGATCTGGTGGAGCGATCCGCCCGACTTGGGGCCCGAGGATCCGACGGAGGATGCGCACGGCGCGGTGGACGTGCGATTTGACCGTACCGATCGGTTGGTTGAGGATCTCGGCGATCTCCGGGTGGCTGCGGCCCTCGATGAAGCGCAGGGTGGCGGCCGCGCGCAGGTGCATCGGCAGCTGGAGCAGCGCTTGCTCGACCAGCACCATGTCGGCGGCGCGGTCGACGATCTGCTCGGGCTGGTCGGGGCCTTCTTGGGTCTCGTTGAGGAGCGCGTCCGGATCGGCCAGCGAGTCGAGCGCGACGTTGGTCGGCCGCTTCGAGCGCAGGCGGTTCCGGGTGACGTTCAGGGTGATCGTGTAGAGCCAGGGCTGCAAGCGCAGCTCGGCCCGCTGCTGCGGGTCCATCTTGGCCAGGGCCCGGTAGGCCCGGACGAAGGCGTCCTGCACGATCTCCTCGGCGTCCTCGCGGTTGCCCGTCATGCGGAGCGCGAAGCCGTAGAGCCGACGCTGGTAGTCGTCGACGATCGTCTCGAACGTCTCGGGACCCGGAACGGGGCTGTTCACCGTTGCCGGTGCGGTCACGCGGTAGTGGTCTCCGATGATCGGTGCTGCGAGCGCACTCATCAGGGTCCTCAACCGGACCGGCGGGAGTGCCGGTTGCGCGTTTTCCCGAAAGGTGACCGTTCGCCCTCGGCGGCCGGGCGGCCGCCGGCGCCGCTAGGTGCGGCGGGGCGCCGGAACGGGGGTCAGGCGGGCGGTCTGGGCGCCGTCGGCGGAGCGGATCGAGCGCGCGTAGACGATCGAGACGGGCGCTCGCCGGCTGGCCTCGTCGAGGTTGCCCTCGATGGCCAGGGTCGCGTCGAGCGCCAGCAGCAGGGCCGTGTCGTAGGCGTAGTAGGCCGTGCCCTTCATGGTGATCGAGCCGGCCAGCGACATGGTGGGCTGGTTGGGCGGCGCGCCGTGGAGCGGTCCCGCGGCCTCGAAGGCGATGCCCATCACGCGCTTGCTGCCCAGCAGCGCGTCGGGCAGGCGGCGCAGCGTGCCGTGCAGCGGCGCGCCGGTCATGGGCGAGGGGAAGTCGAAGGGGACGGTCCGCTTGACGTGCGCGAGGTCGCGCATGGTCGGCGCGTCGAGCTGCACCGCGAACGGCTGGTTGAGGACGGTCAGGTAGTCGGGGTCGTGCGCCGGGCCGTCGCGCTGGTCGCCGGACGGCAGCAGGGTCGCGGCGAACGAGGCGTGCTCGTGCTGCTTGCCGCCGTCGCCCAGCTTGTCGTACTCGACCCGCGCCACGTAGTGGGTGCCGCGCCCGTCGCGGGCGATGCTGAGCTGCTGCGTGCCGCGGTAGACGGTGCGGCTCTGCACCTCCCCGCCGCCGATGCGGAACACGTCGTGCCCGTCCACCGTGTAGGCCTGGTCCGCGCGGGCCGCCGAAACGGTCAGCGTGACGGCGGCGAGGAGCGCGATCGTGCCGGCGACCAGGGCGCGGCGGAAAGTCATCGGAGGCCTCGGAGAAGCTGCTGGGGTGTTTTACGTTCCCGGATTATGGTACTACGGAAACGTGCCGATATCTAAAGTACGTTGCTGACGCGGTTCATCGGCCGGCTCCTCGCGGTGCTCGCCGCGGCGTCCATGACCGCCGTCGCGCTTCCCGTGCGCGCCGGCGAAGGCCTCACGCTCAACCCCAGCCTCAACGCCAAGCTCGACCGGCTCTACCTGACCGCGTACGACGAGACGATCGGGCGCCACGCGCTTCACCAGCCCGACGGCACGACCTACGTCTCGACCGGGGACATCGAGGCCGAGTGGCTGCGCGACGCGAGCGCGACGGTGCGGCCCTACATCGGGCTCTCGCAGCACGACGGCGACGTGCAGAAGACGCTGCGCGGCGTGATCGCGCGGCAGGGCAAGTACATCCTGCTCGACCCCTACGCCAACGCCTTCTCGCGCAACTACCGGGTGGTGGAGCGCAAGTTCGAGGTCGACTCGCTGCTCTACCCGATCTGGTTCGCCTCGGACTACTACAAGCTGACCGGCGACCGCAGCATCTTCACCCCCGAGCTGCACCGCGCGTTCCTGCGCGTCTTGAGCACGCTGCGCGACGAGCAGCACCACCCGCAGCGCTCGCACTACACCAACCCGCAGCTGGCCAACGGCGGGCGGGGCAGCGCGGTGCGCTACACCGGGATGGTCTGGACCGGCTTCCGGCCCTCGGACGACCCGGTCCGCTACCATTACAACATCCCGGTCAACATGTTCGCCGCGGTGGTGATGCGCGACCTGAGCCAGATCGCCCGCACGGTCTGGCGGGACGACCGCATGGCGCAGAACGCCTGGGGGCTCTCGGTCCAGATCCAGCGCGGGATCGAGCAGTACGGGACGGCCAACCTGGCCCCGTTCGGGCGCATCTACGCCTACGAAGTCGACGGGCGCGGCCACGCGAACCTGATGGACGACGCCAACATCCCGTCGCTGCTCTCGATCCCGTACTTCGGCTACCTGCCCAAGACGAGCTCGCTCTACCAGGCCACGCGCCGCTTCGTGCTCTCGCCCCGCAACCCGTACTTCTTCCAAGGCAAGTACGCGCAGGGCATCGGCAGCCCGCACACCCCGCACGGCTACGTCTGGCCGCTGGCGCTGTGCATCCAGGCCCTGACCGCCAGCGACCAGGGCGAGGCCGACCGGGTCTTCGGCTGGATCGCCGCCTCCGACGTCGGCGACCACCGCCTGCACGAGTCCTTCAACGCCGACTGGCCCGAGGCGTACACGCGCGAGGACTTCGCCTGGCCCAACGCGCTCT